>CAMNNG010000033.1 GCA_946545145.1 uncultured Bacillota bacterium | reverse complement strand
CGAAAAGAAAGAGCCGTCCTCAGGCAAGGGCGGAACTATTGCGATCGTAATACTGTCGCTGATACTGGTGGCGCTGCTCGTGCTTATCGGACTGAAGTTCTTCGTTCCGGGATTCATGGCTGACAGCAATACGGCTGTCCCGACGGCTGCGGCCATGGACAGGACCGAGTACGACGGAGACCTCAACGGGGTCATCCAGACGCAGCTCGACAAGAACTACGGCGAAGAGATCGAAGTGATCAAATACGACAGTTCCTGGAAGGCGAAAGGCATGACAGGAACAGAAAAGATAGAGGACAACGTCCTGTTCAAAGAAAAAGACGGGACGTTCCACTACGTCGATGAGACTGTCGTCGGAACGGTAATCGCTTACGAATCAAGGATGCAGGCGATGGACCAGAACGGCGACCTGAAGGTCCTGGACTATATCAAGGACGGAACGGAGCTCCGCGCGGCAACGGAGGCTGTTCTCTCGACATCGACATATGAACCGATGAAGAGCCTTACATTCGGAAAGATCCGTCAGACTGCAGACGGGGACTACGCCGTATGGGTGCGTGAGGAGAAGACGAAGGTCACAGAGAAGATCCTGACGCTTGAGGCCGACGGTGCAAAAATGAAAGTCACTGCAGAAGAGATACTTTAGAGGCAGGAGATAATATTTTGAAACTGAAACGCAGAGAAAGAAAGAGAGACAAAAGCGAAAAGGGCAAGAACGGACGCAGGTTAGGACTGACGGGACTCTTAGTGGTGCTGGTAGTCCTTGTCGCTGTTTTTGGCGGTCTCATTGGATTCATAACCGACTATCTATGGTTCAAGGAACTCGGTTACGTAAGCGTATTTTTCAAGCAGCTATTCACACAGCTCAAGATAGGTATACCTCTCTTCATCGTGTTGATGCTGCTTTCTTACATCTATTTCAAGTTCATAAAAGTCAACTACTACAAGAAGATCGAGTCCAGCACGCCCGACCACAGCAAGGCTGTCAACAGGATATCATGGGTGCTTGCTGCAGTCGCTTCTCTTATAGTCACATACTTTGCGGTGAACTCGATATGGTTCCAGTCGCTGCAGTTCGCGAACAGCTCGAAGTTCGATCTGAAGGACCCGCTGTTCGGGCACGACATCTCGTTCTACACGTTCAAGCTTGACTTCATCAACACGGTCAACGATCTCGTGATACTGATCATCGTGCTGTTGATCGCGTTCACGTTCGTGTACTACATGCTGCTGATGGGAACGAGGCGTCCGCAGATATTCGAAGAAGCGCAGGGACCGGACTTTGATGACCGCGATGAGTTCGACCGTGCTCAGGACGCTTACTCAAATGTAAACGACAATCCCTACAGCCACGATCCGTTCGCGGACGGAGGCGGCTTCGGCGATATCGGTGATCTCTTCGGAAAGTTCACCGGCCAGGCGAAGAAAAAGATGCGCCCGGCGAAGAGGGATCTGGATTCAGACAACCTGAAGAGTCTGCTTACTATAGCATCCAAACAGCTGATAATACTCGGCATCGTGCTGTTCCTGATGGTGGGAGTGCACTTCTTCCTCAAACAGTACGAGCTTCTCTACGCTCACAGAGGCGTCGTCTACGGCGCGGGCTTCACGGACGTTCACATCACACTGTGGATCTACAGGATCATGATGGTGCTTTCGGTGCTCGGCGCTGTGTCGGTGATCATCGGAGTGAAGAGGCACAAGCTGAAGACTATAGCCCTGATCCCGGTCATCATGATACTGGTGAGCTTTGTGGGATCCGGAGTCGGAGCAGTCGTCCAGAACTTCGTCGTATCTCCGGACGAGATCAACAAGGAAAGCAAATACCTCGACAGGAACATCGAGTATACGCAGCATGCTTATGCTCTCAATGACGTGGTCACGAAGAAATTCTCGGCCGACGCCGACCTGACGAGCGAAGATATCAAGAACAACGATCCGACGATATCGAATATCAGGATCAACGACTACACGCCGACGAAGAAGTTCTACAACCAGACGCAGAGCATCAGGCAGTACTACGACTTCAGCGAGGTCGATGTAGACAGATACAACGTCAACGGTGAATACACGCAGACATTCCTTTCGCCGCGTGAGATCGACGAGACCAAGATCTCGGAGACGTGGCTGAACCGCCACCTGAAATACACGCACGGCTACGGCATCACGATGTCGAGGGTAGACCAGATTACAGCAAGCGGCCAGCCCGACATGCTGATCAAGAACATCCCGCCCGAGTCGAGCGTCAAAGAGATCAAGATCGACAGACCGGAGATCTACTTCGGCGAGAAGACTGATGAATACATCATCGTCAATACGGACGAGGAAGAGTTCGACTATCCTGACGGCGACTCGAACAAGTACACGAAGTACGAAGGCGCTGCAGGCATCAAGATGAACCTCTTCAACAGGATAATGTTCGCCGCCAGAGAGCACAGCCTCAAGATCCTCGTATCCTCGAACATCAACAGCAACTCGAGGATCGTCATCAGAAGGAACGTAGTAGACCGTGTCAACAAGATCATGCCGTACCTCGAGTACGACAAGGACTTCTACATGTGCACGACGGGCGGCAAACTCTACTGGATCATAGACGCGTATACGACTAGCACACGCTTCCCGTATTCGGAGCCGTATGATGAAGACGAGTGGACGAACTACATCAGAAACTCCGTCAAGGTCGTCATAGATGCTTACAACGGAAACGTCGACTACTATGTCGTCGACGACACCGACCCGATAGCGAAGACGATGCAGAAGATCTACCCGAAACTCTTCAAGGACATGGATGAGATGCCGGAAGGCATCAAAGAGCATATCCGTTATCCGAACAAGATGTTCGAGACGCAGTCGAAGGTATACAGACGCTACCACATGAACGATGTCAAGGTCTTCTATCAGAACGAGGACATGTGGGACATCTCGAATGAGATATACGGTACCGAAGAGGTCGCGATGGAGCCGCATTACTACATCCTGAACCTCCCGGGCGAAAAGCAGGAAGAGTTCGTAAGCACCATCCCGTACACGCCGAAGGACAAGAAGAACCTGACCGGTCTTCTGATGGCGAGAAGTGACGGTGAGCATTACGGAGAGCTCGTCCTCTACAAACTGCCGAAGAGCAAGGTCACGTACGGACCTATGCAGATAGAGGCTCAGATAGACCAGAGCACAGAGATATCGAAGGAATTCTCGCTGTGGAACTCCGCGGGTTCGGACTACAGCAGAGGCAACATGTTCGTGCTGCCGATAGAGGACTCGCTGCTCTACGTCGAGCCGGTATATCTGGAAGCGACGAATTCGTCGATCCCGGAGGTCAAGAGAGTCATAGTCGCTTACGGCGATCAGATAGCTTACGAGCCCACGCTGGCCGAGGCCCTCGACAAACTGTTCGGCGAGGGAAGCGGCGACAAGTACAGCGGTTCAAACAGCTCTGCTTCTCAGGCAGGTGGTGACGCGAAGAAGCAGGATACTCTGACGCAGAGCGAGCTTATAGAGAAGGCGCAGAAGGCTTACGATGACGCGCAGGCTGCCATGAAGCAGGGCGACTGGGCAGAGTACGGTAAGCATATGGACGAGCTTGAGAATTATCTCAACAAGCTTGGAAAATAAAGAAGGAAGTGTGAATATGGTACTGTTTGATTTTGACTTGGACAAAATGCTTTATACGATCCCGCCGGAAAAGCACGGCAAGGAGGATCTTGCGGCGATCCTGGCAGAGCATCCGGAGGTCAGGTTCGTATCGATCGTCGGCATAGATATCGGCGGTCACGACACGGACGAGAAGATCCCTGTAGATCTGTTCCTCAAGGATTACGACAAGCTGATGGCTCACGGCGTTCAGACAGACGGTTCATCGGTAGTGCTGCCGAAGATCGCTGATCTGAACAACGCCAAGGTAGACATCATCCCGGATCCGAACGTCAACTGGTTCGTGGATCATAACCTCAAGCACATAGATACGAAGACGGGTCTTCCGATAGGAACTCTGAGGATACCGGCCTTCCTGCTGCATGATGATGTGGCAGAGGTCGGAGCGAGGGTAGTCCTCAAGAACAGCATCAATACTTTTACTTCGGGTCTGATGAAGCTCCTCGAAGAGAATCCTTACGTATTCGAAGAACTTCCGATAGACAGTGCGGACGATATCGAAGAACTCGTCCTGACCGGAGCTACGGAGCTCGAGTTCTGGGTCAAGACGCCGGAGGATGAAGTCGACAAGATGACGCTCCAGACGGCGCAGGGCCTCAAAGAGCAGTATTGGAAGAGGACGGTCGGAGCCGTAAGAAGCAGCCTCGAAAGGACGCTTCTCATACTCGACAAATACGGCTTCGGTGTCGAGATGGGACACAAAGAGGTCGGCGGAGCAAAGGCCGGCATGGACGCTACGGGCCACTACAACCACGTAATGGAGCAGCTCGAGATCGACTGGAAATATTCGGACTCGCTGCAGGCGGCCGACAATGAGAACATGGTCAAGTACGTCGTAAGAGACGTGTTCCGCATGTACGGCCTCGAGGTAACGTTCAACGCCAAGCCGATGCCGGGCGTTGCCGGAAACGGCGAGCACACCCATATCGGAGTCGCTGCGAAGCTGAAGGACGGCAGGATGGTCAACCTCTTCACCGCCGTAGATCCGAAGAAGGACTACATGAGCCCGCTCGGCTACGGATCTCTGATGGGAATTTTGAAAAACTATGATATAATCAGTCCGTTCGTCTCGTGGAACAACGACGCTTTCAACAGGCTCAAGCCCGGATTCGAGGCCCCTGTCTGCGTCGTTACATCCCTCGGTCACTCGGTGACGGCTCCGTCCAGAAACAGGACGATCCTCATCGGTCTGATCAGAGACATCAACGAGCCGATGGCTACGAGGTTCGAGCTCAGATCGCCGAACCCGAAGAGCAACACCTATCTGGTATACGCCAGCGCCTACATGGCGATGCTCGACGGCGTCAAGGCGGTGCTCGAAGCGGGAAAGACGTCGAAAGAGCTCGAGGCATCGATATCCAAGGAGTACGGACAGGAAGACTTCTATCTGGACACCAACAGGATATACAGAAGCGAAAAGCACGTGTTCAATGACTACACGCAGGAAGAAAGAGACAAGTACTTCGGAGTCGCTCCGAGGAACGTCTGGGAGAATATCTGCTTCTTCAACAGACAGAACGAACACACGAAGATATTCGAGCGCGGCGGCGTAATGAGCGAGATCACGATAGACTCCTACCATGAAGCCATAATCGCTCAGTGGAGAACAGAGCTCCACGACCGTATCGTCCCGAACGTTATGGAAGAACTCAGGAAGATGAAAAGACTCCACGAGCCGGGCGAGGGCAACGACTACGACGACATGATGTGGAGCGAGGTCAACGAGCTCAGAAAAGAGATCGGCAAGAGCACGCTGAAAAACCCGTGCCTGCTTACTAAGATCAAAGACGCTCTTGATTCGGAGGACTATGACAAGGCTTCGGATCTTCAGATAGAGATGCAGCAGAAGATGGAAGAACTGTCCGCGCTGTATGGAAAATACAAAAGGAACCTGCTGTAGAATAGCGGGGAGAAAGAGAATAAAGATCAATATTAAGGAGAAGACATGTTAGACGTAAAGAGAGTAAGAGAGAATTTTGAAGAAGTCAAAGCGGCGGTGGAAAGAAGAGGCCAGGGAGACTTCGGCATCGACAACATCATCAAGTATGACAAGGAGAGAAGAGAGCTTCTCGCTGAGGTCGAAACGTTGAAGAACCGCCAGAGCGTCGCGGGAAAAGACATTCCGAAGATGAAGAAGGCGGGCGAGGACACGACAGAGCTGATGGCTGAGCTCAAAGAGCTGGCCGAGAAGATCAAGGTCCTCGATAAGCAGGTATCGGAAGCTGAAGCGAACCTCCGTGAGGCTCAGCTGAACGTTCCGAACACACCGGCTGCAGACGTCCCGACAGGCGACGACGACAGCCAGAACGTAGAAGTAAGAAAATATCTCGAGCCGACGAAGTTCGACTTCGAGCCGAAGGCCCACTGGGATCTCGGCGTAGACCTCGACATCCTCGACTTCGACAGAGCTGCGAAGCTTGCCGGAACGAGATTCACAGTATATGCCGGAGCAGCTGCGCGTCTTGAGAGATCGTGCATCAACCTGATGCTCGACATGCACACTGAAGAGCAGGGCTACACAGAGTTCCTTCCGCCCTTCATGGCCAACAGAGCTTCGATGACAGGAACAGGCCAGCTTCCGAAGTTCGAAGATGACATGTTCCACGTACCGGCAAAGGACTTCTTCCTCATCCCGACGGCAGAAGTACCTCTGACGAACTACTATGCTAACGAGATACTCCCGGCTGATAAGCTGCCGATGTATCTGACTGCTTACACACCGTGCTTCCGTAAGGAAGCGGGCTCGGCAGGCCGCGACACGAGAGGTCTGGTAAGACAGCACCAGTTCCAGAAGGTCGAGATGGTCAAGCTCGTAGAGCCGGAAGGTTCGTATGACGAGCTGGAGTCGCTTACTGACAACGCTGAGGACATCCTCAAGGCTCTCGGACTCCCGTACAGAGTCGTTACGCTCTGCTCCGGAGACCTGGGCTTTTCGGCAAGCAAGACATACGACATCGAAGTATGGATGCCGAGCTACGGCCGCTATGTCGAGATCTCTTCGTGCAGCAACTTCGAAGACTATCAGGCACGCCGTATGAACCTGAGATACCGTCCGGCAGACGGCGGCAAACCGAGATTCGTCCACACACTGAACGGATCCGGCCTCGCAGTAGGAAGAACAGTTGCGGCTATCATGGAAAACTATCAGCAGGAAGACGGAACCATCCTCGTACCGGAAGTTCTGCAGAGATACATGAACTGCGAGAGAATCGTGCCCAGAGACTAATAGAGACTGATGAAGGAATATTTAAAAAAACATGCAGAAAGTGCCCCGGTATCGTTTCATATGCCGGGGCACAAAGGCAGCCGGCTGTACCGTGAGTTCGGATACGACAGTTTTCTGGACGGGTTCCTCGACTGGGACATAACGGAGATACCGGGGGCTGACGACCTGTTTGAAGCAAGCGGGATAATAGACGGCGTTCAGAAGAGATACGCCGCTCTTTTTGATGTAGAAAGATCCTATCTGATGGTCAATGGGACCAGCGGCGCGCTGATAGCGTCGATACTCACGTGCGTCCCGGAAGGCGGGAAGATGATAATAGGGACGAATTCGCACCGCGCTGTCCTGAACGGGCTCAGCCTCGCAGGCGCGCAGCCTGTTTTTGTGGCCCCGGAAAAACTGTGGGATGGTGATGTCGAGGGCGCGACCCTGCCTGCGGCGGATGGATGCAGCGGAGCTGAAGGGGACGGTGAAGAGCCTTTGGACGAAGAGCAGGCGGGCACGATGGAGCGGCCGTTCCGCTCTGTCAAAGAAGCGATAGACGCGAACCCCGATGCTGCGGCCGTCCTGGTAACATCGCCTAATTACTATGGTATAGTAAGCGACATCGAAAAGATCGCGCAGCTGACTCACGATGCAGGAATGATACTGATAGTCGATCAGGCTCACGGCGCGCATCTTGCCTTTTTTGAGAAATACGCTGGCGGGTCTACTGGTGATGTTGTGACCGGTGATGGAGCGCACGTTGACGGCGCGCCCGGTGACAATACGCACAGCAGACTGGTCCCGGCAGAGAAGCTGGGGGCGGATATCGTTACATGCAGCGTGCATAAGACGCTTGCCTCGATGACGCAGAGCGCAGTGCTCCATATCTGCAGCAGCGCCCCGGAAGGCAGGATCGATACAGAAGTGATAGAAGAAAAACTGAAAATGATCGAGAGCTCCAGCCCGTCATATATCCTGATGACGAGCCTTGAGATCAACGCTGATCTGATAGAAAAGCATGGCAGTGAACTGTTCCGAAGATGGGACAGGGGACTGGACCTTTTCTATGAAAGGGCGGCCGGGATCCCGGGCCTTGAAACGCTCTACGGAGATATCGATGATCATATCGACCGCAGCAAGATAGTGATCAGGATGAGGCGCAGTGCAGATGGACCGGACGAGCCTGTTGGAACGGATGGGCCGAAGGGGCCGGATGAGGATTGGATCGCGGCAGAAGATCTGGAAGCGCTCCTGATGGAAAAGGGGATATTCTGCGAGAAGAAGAATGGCCGGGCGCTGGTCTGCCTCAGCGGCATCGGAAATACGACAGAAGACTATACTGCTCTTGCGGACGCGTTAGAGGACATCGCAATGCGTTAAAGGATATTGTAAAAGATATTGTAAAAGCTCAGCCTGCCGACTGAGCTTTTTTGATCTGTATGTTCTTTTTGAGATCGCAGAGATTGCAGCTTAGAGATCGAAATCTGCGCTGGTTGCTTTATCGAATATATCTGTGACCTCTTTTGAAGGCTCTTTTGTGAGCAGCGTTACTACTACTGCTACAACGAGTCCTACGATGAATCCCGGAAGTATCTCATAGATGCCTGTCGCACTGCATTTGAACAGCCAGAATACATCGACTGCGGCTCCGCAGATGACGCTTGCGCAAGCGCCTGCGTAGTTGAACCTGCGCCAGAAATACGAAAGGATCATTGTCGGACCGAACGCGGCGCCGAATATTCCCCAGGCGTTCTCTACCAGATTCATGATAGCCTGAGCTCCTGCTCCCTTCGAAGAAGCGATCAGGAATGCTATGATTGCTATCACTATAACGGTGATGCGGCCTACAAGCAGGATCTCTTTGTCGCTTGCTTTCTGCTTCCTGATGATCGGATCATAGATATCGGCTGTGAACGAACTGGAAGCGACCAGCAGCTGTGAATCCGCTGTTGATACGGATGCTGCCATGATAGCTGCAAGCAGCAGTCCCGAGATAGCCGCAGGGAAGAGCGCTCTTGCCATTGCTATGAATACCGTCTTCTGAAGACCCTGAGTCAAAAGCTCTTCGCCCATGATCATTCTTGCCTGATAAGCCATGAGGCAGGCTGCGCCGAGGGAAAGAGCGACCCATACGATGGCTATTATCGATGATTTCTTCACCATCGAAGGTTTTTCGATCGACATGAATCTGACTATTATATGCGGCATGCCGAAATAGCCGAGTCCCCAGGCAAGACCTGAAAGCACATCCTGCCAGCTGGCGCTGAACAGTCCTGCTCCGAAATCGCAGGAAACTAATTCGCCGGTAGCTGCGTCAGTATATTGATATACAGTTGAAAGAGCGGATGTATCAAGATTCTGTGTTGCGAATACGATGATCGGGACCGCAAGCAGAGCGACCAGCATCAGGATGCCCTGGAAGAAGTCCGTCCAGCAGACGGCCTTGAATCCGCCAAGGAATGTGTATCCGATAATCAGCAGCGCAAACAGGATCATTGCAAACCTTTCGTTGACACCCGGGAAAAGGGTCGAGAATACGGATGCTCCTGCTACGAACGCCGACGCGACATATACGGTAAAGGCGACGAGGAATATAATAGCGCATGCGACCTGAAGGGTCTTTCTTTTGCTGGCGAATCTGTTCGTCAGATATTGAGGCACTGTTATTGCGTCACCGGCAGCCTGCGAGAATTTCCTGAGCCTCTTAGCGCAGAATATCCAGTTCGCAGCTGTACCGAGGGCGAGGCCGATGCCTATCCACATCTGTCCGAAGCCGAAGGCCAGTATCGATCCAGGAAGTCCCATCAGCAGCCAGGCCGACATATCGGAGGCCTGAGCCGACATCGCTGTGACCCATGGTCCCATCGACCTTCCACCGAGGAAGAAGTCCTTTTCGTTCTTGTTGACGCCGCGCAGGAAAAATGCCAGCGCTACGAAGAACAAAACTATGAAGTATCCTAAGAAAACAACAATTTCAATGTTCATAAAATATAAATCTCCTGTTCTGTTTTAATCAGCCTGTCTATAATAATACTTTTTAGAGTAGAATGGAATATAGACTGTGTTGTGGACTAAATGTAGAAAATATTTGTCATATTTGCGGTGAATATGTTGAAATTCCAACAAAATTATATTAGACTACGTTTTAGAAAGATGTATTTACAAAAAGAATAATCCGAAAACTATGGCAAAAGCAAAGAAAAAACAGACGAAAGGCCGCATCGTTGCGGCCGCCTGGCAGCTATTTTACAAGCAGGGCTATGACGCCACTACGATAGACGATATCGTAGAGGCATCGGGCACATCAAAGGGATCGTTCTATCATTACTTTTCATCGAAGGATGAACTCCTTGGCTCGCTCAGCTACCTGTTCGATGATAAATACACTGAACTTGCAGAAACGATAGATCCTGATCTTGACCCGCTAGAAAAGCTGATCTACCTTAACCGGGAACTTTTCCTGATGATCGAGAACACGGTCCCCGTAACGATGCTGAGCCAGCTCTTTTCGAGCCAGCTCCTTACGAAGGGCGAGAGACATATGCTCGATCCGGACAGGATGTATTACAGACTGCTCAGAGAAATCACTATCGACGGGCAGAGGCAGGGGCTTTTCAGGGATGACCTCAGCATCAACGACATCATGAAGGCGTATTCTGTATTCGAGCGCGGCATGATGTATGACTGGTGCCTGTCGAGCGGCAACTACCCGCTCTGCCAGTATTCGCAGCAGATCCTCCCACTGTTTTTGAAGGGACTGTGCAAGGCAGACTGATCAGCTGAGGCGAATGGAGCGTTGAACACAGGACGGAACATTGAACAGTGCAAGGCTATATGGTAATATTTACCATATAGCCTATTTGATTTGAAGAAGCTGGATTTGAAGATACATGACTTGAAGAAGCATGTTCTGGAAAAGCGTGATTTGAGAAAGCGTGATCCCGATGCAGGCAGGATCATCGAGAAGCGGGAACGAACGATGACATACATTATCTTAAAGAGCCTTCTCTATCTGACCGCAGGTGTAATACTGACAGCGGCCGCGACCGAAGACATACGGACGATGCAGATCAGCGACAAATGGAGCATCGGTCTTCTTTTGCTGGCTATATTAAGGCTAGTTGTTGATATAGCGCTTGCGGATGCGGCGTTGGCGGATGTCGTGCTTGGCGCCGCAGCAGGAGCGCTGATCTTTCCTGGGTTTATGATATTTGCAAATCTCATTTCACAATTCGCTTCAGGACCAGATTCGGGATCCAGCCACGGTCGCGGGCCTGTGTTCGGTGGAGGTGATATCCTTCTTTGCTTTGCGGAGGGAGCATTTCTCGGCTGGCCGGGGATGATGAAGGCGATGCTCATCTCCATGGTCGCTGCCGGAGCTTTTGCCGCGGCAGGACTGGCTGTTGGAAAACTCAAAACGAGTTCGGCATTCCCGCTCGGCCCGTTTATCGCAGCCGGAGCGATCATTGTGTTGATTGGAATAGCATAAGACGGCGTGATTTTCAAGATTATGTCAACCAATGATGCGAGTGCCAAAGGTGGAATTGGGTGTTTTTGAAAAAAATAAGCCGATTCACACAAAAATGAATGCATGAGAGCGGGGGCGAACGTGTGCGAGACACGGCCGCCCCCTGTTAGAGGTCAATAATTGGTAATAAATTACTGATCCGAGCAGCTTGGGGACAACTGACAGTGGCTGTCGGAACTGATTCCATGAGTGCAGCGCTAATTGCAAAGATATTATCTGAAACCCCAATAGAAATTTGGGAAAATCGGCTCAAAAAAATCAAAAACACCCAAAATCCGATCC
>CAMNNG010000032.1 GCA_946545145.1 uncultured Bacillota bacterium | reverse complement strand
CCTGTCACCCGGCCGATTGAAAAGACTGCGGACAAGCTGATATACATTTCCATGGGAACGGTCAATCAGAACCGGGAATTCTACAGGAACTGCATCCGGGCGCTGGGACAGACGGACTGGCAGGTCGTGATCTCTATGGGTACCAATCAGGAACATTACGACAATATCCCGGACAATATCCGGATCTACGAGTCTGTGGATCAGATGGCGGTCCTCCAGGCCGCCGATGCCTTTATCACGCACTGCGGAATGAACTCCGCATCTGAAGGTCTGTATTTCCAGGTGCCTCTCGTCCTTTTCCCGCAGACTGCTGAGCAGGATGCTGTGGCAAAAAGGGTAGAGGAGCTCGGCGCAGGCGTCAGATTGAAGTCGATCTCTGAAGAAGATGTTCTCGGGGCTCTGCGTCAGATACTTGAAGATCCGGGATATAAAGCCAATGCATCAAAGATATCGGAAAGCTTCCGGTCATGCGGCGGGGCGCAGGAGGCCAGAAAATTTTTAGAGGAGGCAGCACAGCGCTGAAATGAGGAGGGCCATCATAATCACAGTTCGCTGATTATATCCGAAAGACCGGGTGCGATCAGGCGGCCTGAGATGAGAACGACATCTTTGAGATCGAGTCCATCCTCAGTATCGTGAAGATATTTGATATTGTGCAGAAGTATAGAAGACAGCAGTGAGAGCAGATAATCATGTTTCTCACTGCTTCTTTCTGTGCCGGTGATCTTCATGAAAAGCGGCATGAGAGTCTGACGGAAGCGTCCTGCGAATCCGGGCAGGAGTGACGAAAGATAGATGCGGTCCAGGTGGGCGCCGGCCGCCGGTCCCATCATCCCTATAAGATCGGACAAAGGAAGCTCGGAGTTGCCGTCAACAATGTTTTCGACAATGGCTGACACATCCTTGAGCACTGAATCTTCGTATGCGTCTGCCAGCTCATATATATCGCTGAAATACAGATAGAAAGTGCTGCGGTTGTAACCGGCCGCGTCGGTGATGTCCTTGATGCTGATCTTCTCCAGCGGTTTTTTCTTGAAGACGATCTCAAAAGCATCGATCAGATTTTGACGGCTGCGGGCCTTCGTACGTGAAAGGCCATTCATTTTTTTAGACATTTTGCCTCCAACTGTGTAGTGATAAGAGCATTGGCGGTAGCTTACAATAAAAATACAACACATTGTCTAAAAAATGCAAGCGCAGGATCGATTTTCACTGCAAGAACGGCGCTTCGCAAAGAAATGAGGGGACGATAATGGAAAAAGAAAGAACACCGGTGATCCGGATAGATCACCTCACAAAGGACTACGGCTTCGGCCGGGGAGCCTTTGATATAACGCTGGACGTAATGAAGGGAGAGTGCTACGGCTTTCTCGGTCCGAACGGAGCGGGCAAGACGACTACGATCCGTCATCTGATGGGGTTTTCGCGGCCGGGAAGCGGGAGCGCGCAGATACTGGGAAGGGACTGCTGGTCGCAGGCTGCCGATCTCAAGAACGACATAGGCTACATCCCCGGTGAGATAGAGCTGCCGCTTGGAATGACGGGCGGACAGTTCCTGGATATGATGCAGAAGATGCGCGGCATAACAGACCCTGCGCGCACTGAGATGCTGGTCAGGAAATTCCGCCTGGACACATCGGTCAGGATCCGCAAGATGAGCTTCGGCATGAAGAGGAAAGTCGCGATAATCACTGCCTTCATGCATGATCCCGATGTCCTCATCCTGGATGAGCCTTCTTCGGGACTCGACCCGATAATGCAGAAAGAATTCATTGACTATGTCGCGGAGGAAAGAGCAAGGGGCAAGACCATTTTCCTCTCTTCGCATATCTTCCATGAAGTGGACGCTGCCTGCAGCAGGGCGGCTATCATAAAGGAGGGACACATCGTCTCCGAGATAGACCTCGATGCGCTGAAGCGAAAAGAAGGCGATGCTTTCGATCTGGAGAGATACTTCCTTGATTTTTACAGAGATGGAGGAGGCGAATAATATGGAAAACAGAAAAGTGACGCGGTGGTTCTCCGGGCCCCTGTTCAGATATACCTGCAAAAGCAACGTCATCCTCCTTGTCGTGATCACTGTCGTTTTCTGCATGTTCACAGGCGTGACTAATGTCGCGGCGTCTCTGATGACTGTCGAACAGAAGGGGACGATCAGCGAAGAGACTCAGGAAGATCTTTTCAGATACCTGGGTGTGCTGGCCGCCTATGACGAACAGACAGGAGCGGATCTGTCCTATGAAGACTTTTCGAAAGGCGGAGACGTCAGCTCTTACAAAGCCGCATTCGAAGTCTATAACAGCTCACCCGCGGCGGAGGAAGAACTCAGCACAGCCGGATTCGAAAAGACGATCGCAAAGGTCGAAGGGGAAGGCTCTGACCCGGATGCCTATGTGGATCTATTCGAATACGCTTATGCTCTCAGGGGAGAGAAGGGCATTTTCTCCGGGGACGAGCTGGACATTGCCGGCATGACAGAGTCGATGCTGGATTCGATCGGCATATCCCAGGAAGATCTGGACCGGCTTCAGGAGATGGACTTCTCGGCCATGATCACGCGTATATATTTCACCGGGATGGGAGTTCTGATCCTTTTCCTGTTCGTGATCATCGCATCCAACGGTCTGATCGCTTCCCAGGTGGACAGGGGCTCGATGGCCTATCTTCTGTCAGCGCCTAACGAGCGGCGAGCCATAGCATGCACGCAGCTGCTCTATCTCATCCTGGCGCCTGCGCTGATCACCGCGGCCGGATGCTGCGTAAGGATAGGGAGCACGAAGGTCCTTTTCGGGGAAGTGGTTCCTGAGCGCCTTATCGTCATGTATCTCGCTCTGTATATCCTCGTCGAAGCGGTCGGCGGGATCTGCTTCCTGTGCAGCTGCATATTCAACGAAAGCAGCAAGGCTCTGGCTTTCGGCGGCGGGTTCGCCATCTGGTGCTTCCTCGCCTCGCTGCTCGGGATATTCGGATCGAAAGATCTTCTTGATATGGGAATGGGCGTAGAGCAGCTGTCCATATTCAACAGGCTGACGCTGGTCGGTCTTTATGATCTCGATGCCCTGAAAACGATCGGAACAGGAGATCTGGATATGGGCTTTGCGCCGAAGCTTGTCATTCTTGCTGTCGTTGCTGTATGCGCTTACTTTGCCGGCGCGAAGACTTTTGTCAAAAAGGACCTGCCGCTCTAGCAAGGAAGCAGAGCAGCGTCGCCACCTCCATGGTATACTGTATGTATATCAGAACATACAAAAGCTGTGTAAGTGGAGGCGCTGCATGAAAAAGTATGTACTCCCGGTGGTGATGCTGGCCGTTTTTGAGACGGTAGCTGTCACGCTCTGGCTGACCAAAGACAACATCTTCTATCTTTTCAATTTCAGTTATATCGGGTGCTCTATAGCGCTCGGGATCTTTCTGTACATCAGGCAGTACGCGCATGCCAGGCGCATCGTGCAGCTGCTGGTAGGGCTGTATATGCTGGTTTATCTCGGGCTGATCTGCGGGGAGAACATGCAGATCGAGGGCTTCTGGTACTATCTGTTCACCGGCGTCTTCGAAGCCGCAACTATACACTACGCCGTGGCGAAGATCTTCGGCCCGCTGCTTTTCGGCAGAGGCTGGTGCGGATATGCCTGCTGGACCGCAATGGTGCTGGACTTCCTCCCGTACAAGGTGCCCCAGATGCCTCGAAAGAAGATCGGATGGATACGGTATGTCACATTTGCCGCATCACTGGTATTCGTCGGGGCGCTGTTCCTCGCGCATGTGGGAAACATAGAAAAGATCATGTTCTGGGCATTCATCATAGGCAACGCGGCCTACTATACGGCCGGTATCGTGCTCGCTTACTCGTTCAAAGACAACCGCGCATTCTGCAAGTACATCTGCCCTGTCACTGTGTTCATGAAGCCGATGAGCTATTTTGCTGTCATCCGTGTGAAGTGCGATGAGGAAAAGTGCGTGTCCTGCGGCAGGTGCAGGAGCGTATGCCCCATGGACGTGGATGTCACCGACGCTTCGCGAAAAAGGGAAAACGGCACGGAATGCATCCTTTGCATGGAATGCGTGAAGAACTGTCCGAAGGGCGCGCTCTAAAGTCCGCTGCTTATTTTTCTTGCAGGACAGCGCAAACGGGAATAGAATGTAAGCAGACACTAAGCGGCCGCGGCGGCCGTAAAGAATAAAGAAAAGAAAAAAGAGAAAGAAGGGATGGATAATGCAATTTGAAACACTCCAGAAAGATATGATCGCGGCTATGAAGGCCCACGACAAGGCGCGCAAAGACGCTATCGCTACCCTCGTAGCGGACGTCAAGAAAGCGGCCATAGATGCGGGCACGAGAGATGATATCACGGAAGAGCTCGTAGACAAAGTTATCCTGAAGTCCCAGAAGACGGCTAAAGAGCAGCTCGATTCCTGCCCGGCAGACCGTCAGGACCTCAGGGAAGGATACCAGTTCACATATGATGTCATCAGCGAGTACGCTCCGAAGATGATGTCGGAAGACGAAGTCAGAAAGATCCTCGAAGAGAAGTTTGCCGACGTTCTCGCAAGCGGCAACAAGGGCATGATCATGAAGACTGTTATGCCGGAGTTCAAGGGCAAGGCTGACGGCAAGATGATCAACAGACTCGTATCGGAGCTCAGCAAGTAAGCGATCAGAGCAGAGAAAGATAACGAAAAGGCAGGATGAAGGTCCTGTCTTTTTTTGTATGTGTATTTGTCCAGCGGAACAACTGTGATATCATGAGCGTATGATATACATAATAAGACACGGACAGACAGAAATGAATAAGGCCGGAAGGCTTCAGGGAAGGCGCGATGTGCCACTGAACGAAAGCGGCGAAAAGCAGGCTGAGGAAGCGGCCGGGATACTGAGCGGGATCGAGTTCGATCACGTCTTTTCGAGTCCGCTTACAAGAGCGGTAAGGACGGCCGAGATCGTGACGGGCGGAGCGGAGCCCGTGATCGACGAGCGCCTGATCGAGATGGACTACGGCCCGTTCGAAGGAACGGACCTCAAAGATCCGCCTCCCGAGATCATTGAGTTTTTCAGCGACTTCGCAAACAACCCCGCGCCCGAAGGCATGGAGCAGCTCTCCGAACTCGTAGAGCGCGCGGGCGATTTTCTTGAGGAGATAAGAGGGCTTTCAGGGAACATTCTTCTTTCCACTCACGCGATCGCGATGAAGGGTCTGCTCGAGTATCTGACCCCGGACTCGAACGGCAGCTACTGGGGCACGTTCATCGGAAACTGCGCAGTGTACGCGTTCGAGAACGAGAACGGAGAGTACGGCATCCCCAGAGAGCTGAGCGGCGGAGTGAAGACGCCTCTAAAGGATAAGGTCAAATAGGTTTTTCGGGTTTTCTTTACATATTTTGCTTACTGCACGCTACAATCTTTACTTTTTGGCGATAAAAAACCATAATAAGTAAAGATTAATGGAGGCGCTCCTAACATGTTTTCAGATGCTGTAGCTGAAGCGGAGGTCAGGATATGAGGATAAGTGTAAAGTATTCGACTATGATCGTGAAGTGCCTGGAAGAGTCGGTCAGGTTTTACCGTGACATCCTGGGATTTGAAGAAGGATATCACGTCGACCTTCCTGCCGGGGCGATCACGATCATGAACAGCCCGGAAGGCTCCGGTGTCGAATTGATAGAGGCGCCGGGTTTTGAGATCGGCCTGTATTCTGTCGGGACCGATGTTGATGACCTGGACGAGGTGATCGGAAAACTCGAAAAGGCAGGATGCGCGTTCGAAGGCGAGATCGCGGAGACGACAGTCGGAAGACAGATCTTCATAAAAGATCCGAACGGTGTCCGTCTTTGCCTGATAGAGCATTCGGATGCTTACAGGGAAAAGTATCTATAGTGATAACGATCACAGCAAAGGCAGTTTCCTGATCAAGGAGGCTGCCTTTTTTGCATTTACAAGTTGACACGGTGTCAAAACGGTGCTACAATCCGCTTGTAAGAGTGATTGACACGGTGTCAACTAAGGCGCTGAACGAGAACGGCAAGATCGACTACCACGTCTTCAAACCGGTACTGTTCGAATTCCCGAC
This sequence comes from uncultured Bacillota bacterium, assembly GCA_946545145.1. Lineage (GTDB taxonomy): Bacteria > Bacillota > Clostridia > Peptostreptococcales > Anaerovoracaceae > UBA3738. The sequence continues at coordinate 5,637 of CAMNNG010000032.1, read as the reverse complement.
TTACGAGTATTTCGTCACTGGTGAAAAAGCCGGTGACTGCGCAAAAATGAACAAGTAAGCATGATAAGGAGGCAGGAAAATGAGTGAGAAAATAGTACAGACAGCAGGAAGAGATCAGCTTGGAGAGTTCGCTCCGATGTTCGCGCATCTCAACGATGATGTGCTTTTCGGAGAGGTCTGGAATGAGGACGCGATCGATGTCAAAACAAAGTGTATCATCACGGTCGTTTCCCTGATGGCATCCGGCATCACAGACTCCTCGCTCGCATATCATCTGCAGAACGCAAAGGCGCACGGTGTAACAAAGGATGAGATCGCAGCTATAATCACACACGCGACGATGTACGTTGGCTGGCCGAAGGGCTGGGCAGTGTTCCGTCTTGCGAAAGAAGTGTGGGACGAAGAATAGAATATAGAATACAGGAGCAAAAATGAAAAAGATAATCGCGATAATTATGATGATGACGCTGGTGCTCTGCCTGACGGCATGCGGCGGCAGTGAGAATGAAGGCGAAGCTCCCTCGGCTGCTCCGGAAAGCTCTGCATCAGAGACGGCGGAGAGTCCGGAATCATCAGAAGACCCGGCGGCGGGCAGCCAGCAGAACGGTGCGGATACCCTTGTCGTGTATTTTTCAGCCACGGGCACTACAAAGGGCGTTGCTGAGAAGATCGCAAAAGTAGAAGGCGCAGATATCTACGAGATCAAGGCCGCGCAGGAATATACCGACGCGGATCTGGACTGGAACGATGACAGCAGCCGCACGACAAAAGAGCAGAATGATCCTTCGGCCAGGCCTGAGATCGGGAGTGATCCGGTATCTCTCGACGGTTACAGCACGATATATATCGGCTATCCGATCTGGTGGGGAGAAGAGCCGAGGATCATGGATACATTCGTTGAAAGCTGCGACTTTGACGGCAAGACGATGATCCCGTTCTGCACATCGGGCGGAAGCGGCATCGGAAGCAGCGGAGACAATCTTGCTGAGAATGCCGAAAGCGGCACCTGGCTAGACGGCGACAGACTCGACAGCGGCATTACCGAAGACGAACTGGAGAGCTGGATAGAAGGGCTGAAGTAGCAGGGCTGGTCCTGTTCATCAGGAGCGGGATGGCCGGATACATGTTTTTCCGCTCGGCATTCGCATTATTGGATTATGAAAAAGCAGGAGCGGTCGTTCTGCTTGAGAACGTTCTCATGCTGCTCTTCTGGGCCTTTACAGGCGACCGGATCGCAGCGCTTTGCAGAAAGGAGGATCAGGGACATGTTCAAAGGAACACCTGAAATAGTAACTCAGAGAAGAGAGGAGATAGTTGGTGCATGCGAGCAGCTGTACCGGACGATGAGCTTCAGAGATATCACGCTGAAAGAGATCGGCAGCGTCACATCGTTCTCGCGTCCGACGATATACAACTATTTCCACACAAAAGAGGAGATATTCCTTGCCCTCTTCGAGCGTGAATATGACAGATGGAACGCTGAACTTGAGGAGATCCTGGGCGGCGACGGTGAAAAGTACACGAAAAAGCATATCGCGGAACTGATCGCGGGCTCGCTCGAAAGAAGACCGCAGCTCCTCAAACTGCTGTCGATGAACAACTTCGACATGGAAGAAAACAGCCGCGAAGAACTGCTGGCATCGTTCAAGAGAGCATACGGAAGGTCGCTGGAGCTTTTCAGAAAGATCCTCGAAAAGTACTGCCCTGAGATGTCCGCGACTGAGATAGAAAACGTTACATACATATTCTTCCCGTTCATGTTCGGCATCTATCCGTACGCCGAAGTGACGGAAAAGCAGAAAAAAGCGATGGAGGAAGCAGAGGTCGACTACATATACCGGTCGATCTACGAGATAACATACAGCTGCCTGGCCAGGCTGCTGGGCGAGTAAGCAGATAAGGAGGAAGCAAAATGGCAAAAGTACTGGTAGCGGTATTTTCCGCGAGCGGAGTCACAAAGAGAATCGGTGAGAAGATCGCAGAAGTAAGCGGAGGAGACTTCTTCGAGATCGTGCCGGAAGAGATATACACTAGAGAAGACCTGAACTATATGAACAGAAGCAGCCGCAGCAGCGTTGAGATGAACGATGCCGGCGCAAGACCTGCCATAGCATCGAAAGTCGAAGACATGGCTGCTTACGACACAGTGATCATCGGATATCCGATCTGGTGGGGAGTCGCCCCGCGCATCATCGAGACATTCCTCGAAAGCTACGACTTTTCAGGAAAGACGATCGCGCCGTTCTGCACATCGGGCGGCAGCGGCCTCGGCAGGAGCGACAAGGCTCTGCAGGGCAATGTCAGCGGCGATGTGAAATGGGCGAAGGGCGTTCAGATCAACCGCCCGGACGAAGCAGATATTAAAAGATGGCTGGACGGTGTCCTTTAGGAAAGGCATATATCAAAACGGTCAGAACAGCTCTGCAGGAAAGAAGGCGAACATGAAATATACGAAACTTGGAAATTCGGATCTTAACGTATCGCGCATCTGCATGGGATGCATGGGCTTTGGCGACCCGGGCAGAGGCCAGCACAGCTGGACCCTCGACGAGGAGCACTCAAGAGAGATAATCAAAAGAGGACTCGAACTGGGAGTCAACTTTTATGACACGGCGATAGGATATCAGAGCGGCACCAGCGAGCAGTACGTCGGAAGAGCGCTGCGCGACTTTGCGAAGCGCGAGGACGTGGTGGTCGCAACGAAGTTCCTGCCGCGCACTCCTGAAGAGATCGAAGCGGGAGTAAGCGGACAGCAGCACATCCAAAGCATGATAGACACCAGCCTCCAGAACCTCGGGATGGACTACGTGGACCTGTATATCTATCACATGTGGGACTGGAACACTCCGCTCTATGACATCATGGAAGGACTGAACGACGCAGTGAAAGCCGGAAAGACGAGATACATCGGCATCTCGAACTGCTTTGCATGGCAGATCGCGAAGGCGAACGCGATCGCCGAGAAGGAAGGCTTTGCGAAGTTCGTATCCATACAGGGGCACTACAATCTCATCTTCCGCGAGGAGGAGAGGGAGATGGTCCCGTACTGTGAAGAGGAAAACATCGCGCTTACTCCGTACAGCGCTTTGGCAAGCGGAAGGCTGTCCAGACTCCCCGGAGACGGAGGCACGAAGCGCGCCGAGGAAGATGCTTATGCAAAATTCAAATACGATGCGACAGCTGAGCAGGACAACGTCATAATCGGACGCGTTGCTGAGCTGGCCGAAAAGCACGGGGTCAGCATGACGGAAGTTTCGCTGGCGTGGCTGCTTACTAAGGTCACGGCGCCGGTAGCCGGAGCGACGAAGATGCATCACATCGAAGGCGCGGCCAGAGCGGTCGACCTTGAGCTCACGGCAGAGGAGATCGGATACCTCGAGGAGCCGTATGTTCCGCATCCGCTGGCCGGAGTCATGGCGCAGAACAGGAGAGCTGATGCGAATGAGAAGCATGTATGGACGACGGGCGATCAGAAGATCAGGAGGTAATGCGATATGAAGATCCTTGTATTGAAGAGCAGCGGCAATCTGAGCGGCTCATCCGCTATGCTGGCGGACGAGTTCAAAAGAGGCACTGAGGAAAACGGCCATGAGGTCACGGTATATGAACTGATGAGAAAGGATATCCGCCCGTGCACAGGCTGCAACGCGTGCGGCATGGCGGGGCGGTGCGTACAGAATGACGACTTTGAGACTGAACTGAAAGATCTGATCCGAGGGACGGACATGATGGTCTTCGCGATGCCGGTCTATTACTACAACTGGCCGGCGCAGCTCAAAGCGGTAGTCGACCGTTTCTACAGCTTCACGACGGAGCTGACATACATGCACAAGAAGGCGGCCCTTCTTGCCGTAGCATGGGACAACACAGATACGGTCTTCAAAGTCACGAAGGACTACTACGATACGATCTGCGATTACATGCAGTTCGAGGACATGGGCACTGTCCTCGGCGGAGGCAGCGGCACTCCGGGCATGACGAAGAGAAGCGGATATCCTGAGAAGGCGTATGAGCTTGGAAGGAGCATATAGATCCGGACAGAGAATATAAGAGATAAAGGAGGAAACTTGATATGAAGAATCTGGGATTTGGAATGATGAGGCTGCCGGTGCTTTCCGGCCCGACGGATTTTGACTACGAACAGCTGAATGCGATGGTGGATGCATTCCTGGAAGCAGGATACACATATTTTGACACGAGCTTCGTCTACCATGACGGCAAGAGTGAAGAGGCTGCGCGCAAAGCCCTCGTCGAGAGACATCCGAGGGACAGCTATACGATAGCGACGAAGTTCCCGACATTCATGTACATACCTGAGGAGAAGATCGAAGAGACGTTTGAGAGCCAGCTTGAAAATCTCGGGGTCGATCATGTGGATTACTACCTTCTCCACAATATACAGAACGAGTACTATGATGGATTCGATGGAAAAGGCGGCGTAGTGAAGACGACGCATCTGTTCGAACACGCGCAAAAGTGGAAAGAGGATGGAAAGATCCGCAACCTCGGCATCTCGTTCCATTCGTCCGCAAAGCTGCTGGACCGCGTTCTCGATGAGCATCCGGAGATCGACTTCGTGCAGATCGCTCTGAACCCCATCGACTGGGACAGCGAGCTCGTCCAGGCAGGCCCCTGCTATGACGTGATCAGAAAGCACGGACGCAAGGTCGTCATCATGGAAGCCGTCAAGGGCGGCGCTCTTGCAAAGCTTCCTGAGGAAGCGGAAAAGATGATGAAGGAAGCTCATCCTGACTGGAGCATAGCGTCCTGGTCCGTACGGTTTGGACTCGGCATGGACGATGTCATCGCTGTTCTTTCCGGAATGAGCACTCTCGAGCAGGTGAAGGACAACACTGCCACGAGCGATGCTGCAGAAAAACTGACGGAAGAGGATATGAAGGTGCTGGACGAAGCTATGCGTATCTATCGTGAGAGCGCGCCGGTAAAGCAGAGTGAGATCGATCAGTACAAAGGCCTGATGTATCACGGAGTGCCTGTCACTGCGATCCTGCAGGCCTACAGCATCTGCCAGATCCAGCCGGACCCTGGATTCTCGGATGACAACAACTATTTGAAGAACGCTTTTGCGGAGGCGGAGCACGTCGACTACCGGGAGGGTCTTTCGAAGCAGCAGGTCATCACGGAGGACGGAAAGGATATAACAGAGCTCGTGGAAAAAGCAGTAGCATGGCTTGCGGAGCACAGTTTCTGATGTCAACTACTCACCACCTAGGCTGACGCCTTTGGCGAAGCACAGTTTCTGATATGGATTCTAAAATGAAGACGATCGAATATGGTAACAGAGATGCGGATATCGTTCTCATCCAGCCGGTCGATGACCACGATCTCGATGTCATAGAAAGCGAGATCCGGCTGATAGGAAAACTGTCGGGGAAAGGATCTGACGGCTTCAGACTGATCGCTGTGAAGATCGATGACTGGAACAGGGACCTTTCTCCGTGGGAGGCTCCGCCGGTTTTCGGCAAGGAGCCGTTCGGAGCAGGTGCTGAGGATACTCTGAAAAGCATCCTGGATCTCTGTGCCACAGTAAGCGAAGAAAGCGACAAAGAGAAAAAGTACTACATAGGCGGCTACTCGCTCGCCGGACTTTTTGCCCTGTGGGCTGCTTACAAAACT
>CAMNNG010000031.1 GCA_946545145.1 uncultured Bacillota bacterium | reverse complement strand
GAGCGCCATCAGAATGAGCGCCATTAAAGGATGAACATCTCAGGAAGATGCTGCGGCGCAGCGGAAAGGGAGAATGATCATGGCCGATTTGCTTACTAAAGTCAGATCATACATTGAGGATCACGGGATAATCGAAAAGGGAGACAGAGTTGTGCTGGGACTGTCAGGCGGTCCGGACTCACTTTGTCTTTTTGACATTTTGCTGAAACTCAAAGACGAGATAGACTTCGGCCTCGACGTCGTCCACGTGAACCACAAGTTCAGGCCGATCGAGGCGGAGCTCGACCAGGAGTTCGTCGAGAAACTGTGCGAAGAAAAGGGGATCAAGTGCCACAGCTTCGTGCGCGACTGCAATGAGATCGCGAAGAACACGGGCCGCTCGCCCGAGGAAGCGGGCAGGCTCGTAAGATACGAGAGCTTCTGCAAGGTCGCCATGGCCATCGAGCTCGAGGGCGTCCTCGGAAACATCAAGATATGCGTTGCACAGAACAGGAACGACCAGGCCGAGACGATACTCTTCAGGCTGATACGCGGGACGGGAACTGACGGTCTTGCGGGAATGGAGCCGCTCGCGCCGGGGACAGGAGGCTACCTCATGGCGAGGCCGCTTCTTGAGACCGACAGGAGCGAGATCGAAGAGTACTGCATGCAGGAAGGACTCGAGCCGAGGATCGACAAAACAAATAAAGAAACGACATATACCAGAAACAAGATCAGGCTGGAGCTGATACCCTTCATCAACGAGAAGTTCGGCGGGGACATCACGCAGGCGATGGTAAGGCTCGGAAGGAACGCTTCCGAAGACAGGAACTATCTGAGCCGCGAAGCCGGCAGGCTCTACGGAAGAGCTCTGATAGAAAGAGAGAAAAACAGGATCAGGCTGGACAGGAGGATGCTTGCCGACGCTCATCCGTCCATCAGCCGCCGCGCCGTGTCGAAGGCGTTCAGGACGGCAGGCCTCGATCACGATATAGAGCGCGTGCATCTGGTGAATGCGGGCAGGCTCATCGCCTCCGACGCGTCGTCAGGGTCGGTCGACTTCCCGGGAAGCTACCGCCTCGCAGTAAGCTACGACGAAGTCCTCGTGATCCGCGATGAGAAGAACCAGGAAGCGGGCGCGAAAGAAGAAAAGAAGATACCGGAGATAACGAAGCAGATAGTATCCGCTTACGACTTCGAATACCCGGACGGCATGGGACAGTTCGCCGTCTTCGACGCCGATGTCCTTGAGGACAACCTCATCAGAGGAAAGGGCTACTTCGACACCCTCGAGGTGAGGACGAGGCAGGAAGGCGACTTCATCAACCTCAACGCAGGCAGGAAATCGATCCAGGATCTTTTCGTCGACATGAAGGTGCCGAAGGAGGAGAGAGACGACGTGTGGCTGATCGCCAGCGGAAGCGAGGTCCTCTGGATACCGGAGGGCGTCTGCAGAGCGAGATATGCTGAAAAATACAGTCTCAGGCAGAGCTCGGCGAGGGCCCTCGTGCTTGAAATGTCATACCAACTGTGATAGAATACTTTGGCTTGTATCATGGGACAGGTATATGGTGCAAAAGATGTATTAAAAAGGGAGAATAAGATTTGAGAAGAGCATCAAGGAATATAGGGATATATGTGCTGATCTTCCTGTTCGTTCTGATCGCGGCCTTTTTCTTCAACCGGATGCCCGGTCAGGAAGTCAAGGAGGTCACTTTCACTACGTTCACAAAGTACGTCAAGGAAGAGCAGTTCAAGAAGGTGACGATCGATGAGATGAAGATCATCGGTCAGACCAGGGACGGCAAGGTCTATGAGACTTATGCCAACTCAGTCCTCGACATCAACTATCTGAATACGGAATATCTGTACAAACAGAGTGAAGAAAAGAAGGTCAAGGTAACGAACGAACCGCCGCATACGACGCCGTGGTACATTTCGCTGCTGCCGACCCTCATCATGATAGCCGTGCTCGTAGTCTTCTGGTACATGATCATGAACCAGCAGGGCGGAGGCGGCAAGGCAATGCAGTTCGGACGCAGCAAGGCCAAGCTCCAGAAGGACAGCGACATCAAGATCAGGTTCTCTGATGTTGCAGGACTCGATGAGGAAAAAGAAGAACTTGAAGAGATCGTCGACTTCCTCAGACATCCGAGGAGGTTCAACAGCCTCGGAGCGCGCATACCGAAGGGCGTACTTCTGGTCGGCCCTCCGGGAACAGGTAAGACTTACGTATCGAAGGCTACGGCCGGAGAAGCGGGCGTTCCGTTCTTCACGATCAGCGGCTCCGAATTCGTCGAGATGTTCGTCGGCGTCGGCGCCAGCAGAGTAAGAGACCTTTTCGAGCAGGCGAAGAAGAACTCGCCGTGCATCGTATTCATAGACGAGATCGACGCAGTCGGCAGAAAGAGAGGCGCAGGCCTCGGCGGCGGCCACGATGAAAGAGAGCAGACACTGAACCAGCTCCTCGTTGAGATGGACGGTTTTGCGGAGAACTCCGGAATCATCGTGCTCGCGGCGACGAACAGACCTGACGTACTCGACCCGGCGCTCTTAAGACCGGGCAGATTCGACCGTCAGATCGTCATCGGCATCCCTGACGTAAAGGGAAGAGAAGAGATATTCAAGATCCACTCGAGGAACAAGCCGCTCGATCCGGCGGTAGACCCGAAGGTCCTGGCAAGAAGGACGCCGGGCTTCACGCCTGCCGACATCGAGAACATGCTGAACGAGGCTGCGCTTCTCACAGCGAGGAGGAACGGCAGATACATCCGCATGGACGAGATCGAAGAAGCGATCACGAAGGTCATCGCTGGTCCCGAAAAGAAGAGCAGGGTCATCAGCGAAAAGGAAAAGAAGCTTACTGCTTACCATGAGGCCGGCCACGCAGTCGTTGCAAGGTCGCTTCCGGGAACAGACCCCGTGCATCAGATCACGATCGTTCCGCGCGGCAGAGCCGGCGGCTTCACGATGATACTTCCGAAGGAAGACAGGATGTACGCGACGAAGTCATCGATGCGCGAGCAGATCATCCACCTGCTCGGCGGAAGAGTCGCGGAGCAGATAACGCTCGACGACATCAGTACGGGAGCGAGCAACGATATACAGAGAGCTACCGACATCGCGCGCGACATGGTCACGAAGTACGGCTTCAGCAAGAAGCTCGGACCTGTCAACTACAGCTCGGGCGATGAGGTATTCCTCGGCAAGGACTTCTCGACGAGGCAGAACTACTCTGAAGAGGTCGCAAGCGAGATCGACGAAGAGATCAAGGCGATCATCGAAGATGCTTATGTCGAATGCGAAAAGATCCTCACCGAGAACAGAGATATGCTCGAGACTGTCGCTAAAGCCCTCATCGAGCTCGAGACTCTCGACGGCGAGCAGTTCGAATCGCTGTGCAGCGGCGAGCTGACGGCTGAAGAACTCGCCCGGAAGGTCGAAGAAGAGAGCAGGATCATCCAGGAGATGAACAGGAAAGAGGCTGCAGAGAGCGAGAAGATCGCCCGCGAGGAAGAAGCGAGAAGACGCGCTTACTACGAGAGCGAACTCGACGAAGACGAATACAACGGTGAGATCCGTCTGTCGCACGAAGATGACGGCAGACATGTCGTCAGGGAGTACGACAGAAAACCGTACGATACTCCGTATGACGATGACGGCTTTGAAGGTCGTGCGGCGAAGGACGATGCTCCGGCAGCCGGTACGCAGAAGAGCGAGCCGCCGAAGAGCATCCGCCCGAAGAAGGATGACGCGAATGACGCTGACGACAGCGACGATACACAGAACTAGAAAAAACTATATGGAGGAAATTCAAAATGCTTCTGGCTTTTGACGTAGGTAACACGAACGCCGTGCTCGGTGTATTCAAGGATGGAAAGCTGATACACAACTGGCGTATGGAGACGGATAACAACAAGAGTGCTGACGAATACGGCATGCTCATATCGCAGCTGTTCGCTTACAGCGGGCTCGATATGAAGGACGTCGAGGACGTGATCATATCGACGGTAGTCCCGTCCATACTGTTCACACTGCAGCACCTGTCGATGAAGTACTTCGGCCGCAAGGCCATCGTCATAGAGCCGGGCATCAAGACGGGACTCCTCATCAAATACGACAATCCGAAGCAGGTCGGCTCCGACCGCATAGTCAACGCGGTCGCGGCTCACGCAAAATATGACGGCCCGCTTATCATAATCGACCTCGGCACGGCGACGACGTTCTGTGCCGTGACGAAGAACGCTGAATATCTCGGCGGCACCATCGCTCCGGGTCTTAAGATCTCGAGCGAGGCACTGTTCAAGATGACGGCGCAGCTTCCGAAGGTCGAGCTCGAAGAGCCGGGCAAGGTGATCTGCAGGAACACGATACAGAGCATGCAGTCAGGCCTCGTATACGGGCACATGGGCATGGTCGAATTCATCGTCGCCCGCATGAAGAAGGAGCTCAAGGAGATCGGCGGATGCGATGACGAGCCGAAGGTCATAGCGACAGGCGGACTCGCGAGCATGATATCCGAGGGCACGGACTGCATCGACGTAGTCGACAAGATGCTTACTCTCGAGGGACTGAGCATCATATATGAAAAGAACAAACAGCAGAACAGCAAACAGAGGAAAGTGGATCCGTGCGAATTGGAAACTTTAGACTGAAGAATCCGTTCATAGCGGCTCCGCTTGCCGGGATCACAGACGCATCCACGAGAACGCTGAACGCTTCCATGGGTGCGGCTTTGTGTTTTTCTGAAATGGTAAGCGGAAAGGGTCTGATGTACGAGAACGTCAAGACCGAATCCCTGCTGCATATACGCGATGACGAGGGGCCTGTGGCCTTCCAGATATTCGGTCGCGATCCTGTGGTGATGAAGGACACCGCCAGGAGGCTCGCCGGATACGGCAATGTCATCCTCGATATCAACATGGGATGCCCCGTTCCGAAGATAGTCAAGAACGGTGAGGGCTCGGCTCTGATGAAGGAGCCGGAGCTCGCGGGCGAAGTCATCCGGGCAGTTGTCGAGGGGACAGACGGCGCAAAGCCGGTGACGGTGAAGATGAGAGCCGGCTGGGATGAAGACCACCTGAACGCGCCCGAGCTCGCGAAGATAGCAGAGCAGGCGGGGGCATCGGCTGTCACTGTCCACGGCAGGACAAGGATGCAGTACTACACCGGCAAGGCGGACAGGAGCATCATAAAGAAAGTAAAAGAAAGCGTATCGATACCGGTCATCGGAAACGGCGACATAATGTGCGCCGAAGACGCCGTCAGCATGATGGAAGAGACCGGATGCGATGCGGTGATGATAGGCCGCGGCATGCAGGGCAATCCCTGGATATTCCGCGACATGGCTCTGGCATGGGAGGGAAAGCCCGTTCCGGACAGGCCGTCAGACGAAGAAATATTCGCAATGATAATGAGACACTTCGAACTTCTTTCGGAAGAAAAAGGGGAGAGGATCGCATTCCCGGAGATGAAAAAGCACGTGTACTGGTATGTGAAGGGCCGGCGCGGAGCTAATGAGATCAAGAGGCGGATCAATGCCGTAACGTCCGCCGGGGAGATGCGTGAGATATTATATTCATATTTTGACGGGGCCGCCGCCAACAGCTGAGGCGGACGGCACTTTGTAAAGCATTATAGGTATTCTTATTGGAAGGGGATGAAAACAATGGAGAATCGCGAAAAATTCGGTTCGAGGATCGGATTTATTCTTGTTTCAGCGGGATGCGCCATAGGTATCGGTAACGTATGGAAATTCCCGTACCTTGCAGGCGCGAACGGCGGCGCGGCATTTATTCTTATTTATCTTGTATTCCTTCTCGTGCTCGGTATTCCTATCATGACAGCCGAGTTCGCAGTAGGAAGAGGCTCGCAGAAGAGCGCAGGAAAAGCCTTCACCGCTCTTGAGCCAAAGGGAACGAACTGGTCCAAGTACGGACCGCTGGCTCTTGCCGGAAACTACCTTTTGATGTTCTTCTATACGATGGTAGCCGGCTGGATGCTCTACTACATCTATCAGATGGCGACAGGTCACCTGATGGGAATGACTCCGGATGAGGTCGGAGGCGCATTCGGCGGCATGCTGGGCTCCGCACCGACGCTGATCCTCTGGACGGTAATAGCTATCGTCGGTTCGTTCGGAGTATGCGCTCTTGGTCTTCAGGGCGGTGTAGAGAGAGTCACAAAGGTGCTGATGAGCCTGCTCCTCATACTGATGGTAGTCATGGCTGTAAGGTCGATGACGCTTCAGGGCGCAGGTGAAGGTCTGAAGTACTACCTCGTTCCGGACTTCGGCGTCCTCAAAGAGCAGGGCATAGGAAATGTATGCTTCGCGGCCATGGGTCAGGCGTTCTTCACACTGAGCGTCGGTATCGGTTCGATGGAGATCTTCGGAAGCTACCTCGACAAAGACCGTTCGCTCTTCGGAGAAGCAGTAAGCATCACAGCCCTCGATACTTTCGTAGCTCTCACTGCAGGACTGATCGTTATCCCGTCGTGCTTCGCGTATGATGTAGAGCCGGGCGCAGGTCCGGGACTCGTCTTCATCACGCTGCCGAACATCTTCAATTCGATGCCGGGCGGAAGATTCTGGGGAACTCTGTTCTTCATATTCCTCTCGTTCGCGGCCATCTCGACGGTAATAGCCGTATTTGAGAACATCATCGGATTCTGCATGGACCTTTGGGATATGTCAAGACAGAAGGCTGTAGTCATCAACCTGTTCGTCGTCATCATCGGATCGATGCCCTGCGTTCTCGGATTCAACGCTCTTAGCGGACTGCATCCGTTCGGACCTGAGTCGAACATAATGGACCTCGAGGACTTCATCGTATCTAACAACCTGCTGCCTCTCGGATCGCTCGTATTCGTACTCTTCTGCTGCAGCCGCTACGGCTGGGGATGGAAGAACTTCGTTGAAGAGGTCAACGCAGGAAAGGGAATGAGATTCCCGCTCGGAAAGGCTTATATGATGTTCGTCCTTCCGGTCATCATCCTGATCGTTTACGTCAAGGGATGCCTCGACTTCTTCAAGGGACAGGAGATGTCGACAACATTCGGTGTCGTATACATCGTTATAGTCCTGGCGATATTCGCTTACATAATCTTCGGCAGGAAGAAGGGTACTGTCCCGGCCGAGCCGAAACTGTAGGGTCTGCCTGAGGCGGCGTAAGCAGCTGGTCTCTGATGCAGATACAGACTCTTCGCACAAAAGTCGAAACAATGTTCAAAGCGCGCTTTTCACCATAGAAGAGCGCGCTTTATTATGATATAATTGGCGGTAATTGAAATGTGTTTCGGAAGGTCCGACGGGCGCGGGCCAAAAGCTATCCGAATAGTGGCGAAAAGGAGAAAAGACATGATCGTATCGAATAGAATGAGAAACTCGATAGAGAGGGGCAAGCCGATGGCGGCTCTCTTCACAGCGAAGGACAGACTGACTCAGAGATTCGGCCCGGACGATGTTTATGATTTCAGCATAGGAAACCCGAACGTGCCGGCTCCGGCAACCGTCAAAGAGTCGATATTAAAGCAGGCGCAGGAGCTTTCAGAACTGGAACTTCACAGCTACACTCCCGTCGAGGGCTATCCCTTCGTAAGGAAGGCTATAGCCGAGCACGACCGTGAAAAGTTCGGTGTAGATCTCACGGAGAAGAACATACTGATGGTCGCAGGAGCTGCGGCAGGACTGAACGTAGTCATGACGACGCTTCTTGATGAAGGCGACGAGGTCATCGTTCTGAAGCCGTACTTTGCCGAGTATGCGGTATATGTCGAGCATGCAGGCGGAGTTCTGATCGAAGTGCCGACGCAGGAAGGCACGTTCCGCATCGATGTCAAAGAGATAGAAAAGGCGATCACGAGAAAGACCAAGGCCGTTCTGATCAATACGCCGAACAACCCGACAGGCGTGATCTACAGTGAAGACGAACTCAAAGAGCTCGCGGACATGCTCTACAAAAAGTGCAACGACCTCGGCATAGACATAGTGCTCATTTCAGACGAGCCTTACAGAGATCTCGCTTACGGCGACGAGAAGGTACCCTTCCTTCCGAAAATCTACGACAATACGCTGGTCGTCTATTCGTTCAGCAAGAGCCTTTCGCTTCCGGGCGAGAGGATCGGATACATAACGATATCCGACTCCATGCAGGAACGCGATCTGGTAAAGGCAGGACTGGCCACGGCGATCAGATCGCTCTTCGTCAACGCGCCGTCCCTGATCCAGAGGGTCGTTGCTGACTGCATCAATGACGAGTGCGATGTTGCTTATTACAAGAGGAACGGTGAGACGCTCTACGAGGAGCTGACTAAGATCGGCTACGAATGCGTCAAACCTGCGGGTGCTTTCTACCTGTGGGTCAAGGCGCTGGTCGATGACGACTTCGAGTTCGCGAAGATCGCTGAGGATCATCATATCGCAGTCCTTCCGGGAAGCGCTTTCGCCGGCCCGGGATATGTAAGGCTGTCGTTCTGCGTGGCATACGAGACGATCGTAGGGGCGATACCTCACTTCAGGGAAATGTACGAAGACGTCTGCGGCTGATGCGGCGTGGATCTCCGGCGCCAGGCGGCGGAGGATACCAGAAAAGGATAATGGAAATGGAAAAGAATATAGTTATAATCGGCGGCGGCCCGGCCGGAGTATCGGCTGCGCTCTACGCCGTCAGAGCCGGTATAGACACGACCCTCCTCGTGCACGGCAGCAGCGCACTTGAGAAGGCCGAGTGCATCGAGAACTACTACGGTTTTCCGGGAGGCATCTCCGGGAGCGAGCTTCTGGAAAAGGGCCTCGAGCAGGCGCGCGGACTTGGCGTTGACGTGAGGGAAGAAGAGGTCGTCGGCCTCGGCTTCGGCGAAAAGCTCGAAGTCAAGACGACGGAGCAGATATATCCTGCGGACGCAGTCATCCTCGCTATGGGCAGCCAGAGAAAGGCTCCTGCCATCGAGGGCATCAAGGAGTTCGAAGGAAGCGGCGTCAGCTACTGCGCCGTATGCGACGGATTCTTCTACCGCGGAAAGACGGTGGCCGTCCTCGGATCAGGCGACTACGCCGCCAACGAAAGGAGCGAGCTCGAGCCGCTTGCAGCCGAGGTGATCGCTCTTGAAGATATAGACGCGATCGAAAGATTCTCGGGAGACACTCAGATCAGAAAGGTCGAGTTCAAAGACGGAACGAGCCTGGACATCGACGGACTGTTCATAGCGTTCGGAACTGCCGGCGCGGGAGACCTCGCGAAGAAGCTCGGCATCATGACCGAGGGCAGCAGGATAATCGTCGACGAGAACAGGGCGACGAACGTTCCCGGCGTATACGCCGCGGGCGACTGCACAGGCGGCCTCCTTCAGGTTTCGAAGGCCGTGGCCGACGGTGCGATAGCCGCGACATCGGCGATCAAATATCTGAGAGGGTAAGCAAATATATAGCAAAGGAAACTGACTAAAATAAATAGAAAACATAAAGGAAGATATCATATCAAAAATGAGCAAATACGAATTTGTAGAAGAAGTTAAAGAAGACGAAGCGTACGAACTGATGATGACTCCGGGAGTGAAGTCTCACTTCCTCGGATCAGAGGCCTGGGGCAGGGTTTCCGCTAACAGGAACTGGACGCCTTACAGGGTCGGAGTCAGAAAGGACGGAAAGCTCGCGGCGACGGCGCTTCTCCTGAAGAAGAACCTGATCAAGGGATATACGTATTTCTATATCCCCCGCGGATTCATAATGGACTATTCCGACCGCGAACTTCTGCGCGAGGTGACGAAGATGGTGGACGCTTTCTGCCGCCGCCACAAGTCGCTGTATTTCAAGATCGACCCGGACATCAAACTGTTCGATATCGACGCTGACGGAAATCCGGTCCCGGGCGGAGAGGACAATACGGATCTGGTGACGGATCTTGTGAAGATGGGCTACACCCACAAACCTCTCAACTATCTGTTTGAAGGACAGCAGCCGCGCTTCACGTTCAGGATACCGACTGACAGCGACATAGACACCGTCAAGGGCAGATACGAGAAGATCGTAAAGCGCCGCCTCAAGCAGGCTGCGGCCGACGGAGTCGAGATCGTGGAAGGAACGAGGGATGACATCCCCGAGTTCGTCCGTCTGATGACCATGACGGAAAAGCGTCAGGGATTCTACGCCCACGACACATCGTACTACCAGTACTTCTACGACATCATGGATGAGTACGGAATGGTGGATCTGTACTTCGCGAAGATAGACATACCGAAGCTCGTCTTGCAGCTCGAAGATGAACTCAAAGAGCTCGCTGAAGAAAAGGAGAAGTTCGCTTCCCAGACGAGCAAGAAGGCGGCCGGCAAGGTCAAGACCATAGAGGAGAAGATAAAGGCTGACGAGAGACAGCTCGCTTCCCTTAAGGAAGGCCCGCAGGAGGTGCTTACTACCTCAGCGCAGCTGCTCATGACATACGCAGGCAAGGTATGGACGCTCTACGCAGGAAACGACATGGACTACGGAAAGTTCTATTCGAACTATGCGATGTTCGGCTTCTGCATCGAAGAAGCGGTAAGGCGCGGAGCGGTGTTCCTCGACGCGTTCGGCACGGTCGGAAAGACAGGACTCGATCCTGCTCTCGACGGACTGCACGAATTCAAAAAGCGCTGGGGCGGAGAATACACGGAGTTCATCGGAGAATTCGACTTCATCCAGAACAAGCTGATGTATTTCTTCTACAGCAAGCTTATCCCGATATATCACAAGAGAGTCAACAAAAAACTGAGAAAGAAGGTACAGGAAGATGCGTGATCTGCCATTCGTAGCCGTCGCGCTCGGCGGAGATATGAACTGCTACGGCGTAGCAAGAGCGTTTTATGAAGCATATGACATCAAGACAATAATGATCGGCAAGATGCCGATCTTCCCGACAGCACACAGTAAGCTTCTTGAAAAGCACTACGATAAGGATCTGATGAATGATGACGTACTGATCAGAAAGCTTACTGAGGTCCAGGAGCAGCACCCGGGCAAGAAGAAGTTCCTGTTCGGCTGCAACGACGAGTACGTGCGCCACATCACACACAACAGAGAGCGCATCGAGGCCATCAGCGATGAATTCATAATCCCGATCATCGGCGAGGATCTGTTCAACCGCCTCGACGACAAGGATACTTTCTACGCGATGTGCGAGGAGTACGGACTTCCGTATCCGAAGAGCGTGTACTTTGATTTTGCGACGCAGGAATATGAGGACCTCGAGATGCCGTTCGAGTATCCGGTCTTCATGAAGCCGACGAGCAATGTAATATACGATCCGTTCATGTTCGAAGGAAAGCAGAAGGGCTACAAGATAGAGTCCGAAGAGCAGCTTGAAAAGACGATCAGGATGATCAAGGCTGCGGGCTATCCGGGACAGTTCGCGATCCAGGAATACATCGAAGGCGATGACGAGAGCATGTATATCTTTGCCGCTTACACGAACACAAAGGGCAAGGTCGTCGCGATGACTGGCTCTCAGACTCTGATGCACGACCGCTCACCCGAGCTCATCGGAAACTACGACGCCATGACGGACGCCCGCGATGAGGAGTTCTGCGAAAAGCTCAAGAACTTCCTTGAGGCGATAGGCATGGTCGGCATCTGCCACTTCGATGTGCAGTGGGATAAAAAGCGTAATGACTATGTGATCTATGAGATCAACATCCGTCAGGGAAGAAGCAACTACTTCATGACGGCGAGCGGAGTCAACTACGCGAAGCTCCTGGTCGAGGACTACATCGAAGGAAAGGACACGCCGTTCTTCATCGCGGCGAAGCCGTTCATCGTCAGCCTCGTTCCGAGGGAGATGCTGATAGAGGCAGTCGGACGCGAGAAGGTCGAGCGCGTGCCGGAGGAGAACTATTACAGATTCACCCTCGCGCCGTATGACAAGAACTTCAGGAACTCGAGATTCCAGAA
>CAMNNG010000030.1 GCA_946545145.1 uncultured Bacillota bacterium | reverse complement strand
CGAAACCCCATCTTTCGACTTTCCATATCGGTTTTAGTCGTCCTGTTCGCTGTAGAGGATCTTTCCGGATTTCTTGCTGATCTGGTACTCGTAGTCATACCACTTTCCCTTCTTCTTGGCATCGAATTCGACTTCCCACACTTTTGTTCCCTTGTAAGTGTCGCTGTCGATGCTGAAATTCTTCGCCGTGCTCTTCTTGATACCGTAATCTCTAACCGCATCGCTGAGAGCTATGCTCTTAGCCTTTTTCTTCGAGATGCTCTTCGAAGCCTTCGGGATCTTCACCGTGCACTTGAACGTACCGTATTTTTTCGTTCCCTGCTTTTTGACTCCGTGAACAGAGATCTTGTACTTCATATTATTCTTGAAGTCTTTGATCTTGAATGTGATGTCGTCTTCATCCTTGCTGATGATCGATGTCTTGTAAGCTTTTCCGTTGGAATCCTTCACCTTCACATTGACGTCTTTGTAGACTACATCCTGCTCGAATTCGACTTCGACTTTTCCGCTGCCCTTGTACTTAACCTCATCCTTGTCCGGGACTGCTGCAAAGGCAGGTGTGGAAAATCCTACTGCTACGAATGCCGCCAGCATTAACGAGGCGGCCGCTTTCATCATTTTCTTCTTTGTCATGATCATTCCCTCCTCTTCTGCTTCTGTCAGTTATACCGGTCCGTCCCCCTATACCTGTATATTAGCTTATAAAAGTGAAGGGAACGTTAATCTCCAGATTAATGTTCCCTAATAATCGTTAAACTGTATTAATAATTCGATCAATCTTTTTCCCATTCGAGGATGTTTCCGGTCGCCCCGTCGATCGTGAACTCGTACTCTACGCCGCCGTAGACTATGGTCCCCTCATATTCGATGTGGCCGTCTTCGATATCCCGCTCGAACTCTGTGATATTCGATGAAGTCGCGCCCGGCACCCTTCCAAGGACTATCTGCCTCACGCGGTCAGCCCCTATATCCTTTTGCTGAGAAGCGCCCGAGCCGCTGTTGTTATCATCATAGCGATCATCATCATCATCGTAGTCGCCTGATGAACTGCCCGAACCGGAAGACTGCTTCTGCCCGGAGCTGGACGAAGATGCGCTCTGATCCGATCCGGATGATCCGCCCGAGGATCCTGAAGCTCCCGCTGCCGCGGCGCTCTCGCTTCCCGCGCTGCTTTTTTCTTCGCTCTGATCCTGCGTTTCCGCAGCGCCGGCATCCGTCTTCTTTTCAGCAGTCTTTTCGGTCTTCGTATCTGCCGCGGAAGAAGAAGGCTGATCTTCCGTCGCTCCGCCTCCGCAGCCCGATGCCGTCACAAGGATCATCATGAAAACCATCATGAGGGCCAGAAGTCTTTTCCGGCCGCTTCCTCTACTTTTCATTTCCATCGTTCTTATCCATTCCACATATCGGCAGCTTTATCGTGAATGTGCTGCCCTCACCTTTGACGCTTTCGGCGCTTACTGTTCCGCCGTTCACATTTATCATCGCCTTCACGATGGCAAGTCCGAGTCCGGACGAATCCTTTCTTCTCTCTTCAGGACTTTCTCTGAAGAACCTGTCCCAGATCCTTTCGATATTTTCCGGAGCTATTCCCGGTCCGTTGTCGGTGACGCTGATGACCGCCGTCCTTCCGCCGGCCTCATGCAGATCCTCAGCCGAAAGTCTCAGCGAGATCTCCGCGCCTTCCTGCCTTCTGTACTTGAAGGCGTTGCCCAGAAGATTCAGGACCGAATTCATTATCATAGCTTCATCGCAGGATACTTTGATGCCGCCCTCTATATCCGAGCTGAACGATATGCCTTCAGCTCCGGCCGCATATTCCTGCTGCTCCGCCACTGCTTCCAGGAGAGCGGACAGATCGACCGTCTCCTTTTCGATCTCGACGGTATCGGCGTCGCTCCTCGAAAGGAAGAGCAGCTTGCTGAGAAGCGACGACATGTCCTTCGCTTCTTTGTTTATGACCCCCAAGGCCTCGTCCGCGTACGACGGGTCCTGCATCGCGAAGTCGCTCTGCGATATGATGACCGACAGAGGCGTCCTCAGCTCGTGCGACACATCGGCCGTGAACTGCTTTTCTTTTTCCATATTGTGCTCGAGCCTCTCGAACATCCTGTTGAACGCGCCCGACAGCTGAGCTATCTCGTCGCTTC
Source organism: uncultured Bacillota bacterium (assembly GCA_946545145.1). Lineage (GTDB taxonomy): Bacteria > Bacillota > Clostridia > Peptostreptococcales > Anaerovoracaceae > UBA3738. The sequence continues at coordinate 9,797 of CAMNNG010000030.1, read as the reverse complement.
CGCTGCCCAGCTCTATCCTCCTGGAAAGATCGCCGTCCTTCGTGATCTGCTCGGCCGCGCGGGTGACCTCCCTTACCGGGGCGAACGCCCTCTGGGTTATGATATATCCTCCGGCGATCGAAACGAGTATCAGCAAAGGCACAGCTATCATGAAGAAGCGCATCAGCGCCGTCCATTTTCCGGCGTTCGTATCGCGCACTATGCCTCTTACCCAGACAGTCCCGGCCTCCGTATCGTAGGCGCTGTCATAAATGTACCAGTCGCCGCCGTCAGCGTCCGTTTCCTTTCTCATCGAGCGGTCGTCGAAGTCAGGGATCTCGCTTATCTCGACCGGATGGCGTCCTTCTATCATCACGCCGCCCTCATCATAGAGAGCCACATATACGCCGGCGTCGTTGAACCTCGTCCTCTTGTCGACCGTGACCCCCTCGTCCGATACGGTGATCTTCTCCGTGGCATCAGACACGACCTCAACCAGACGCGCCTTGACCTCGGTAGCCGCGTTCTCGTTTTCCATGTGGCTCATGGCCCCGATGAACGCGAAAGCCATGACCAGCAGTATGACCGTATACCATATCGTTATCTTCAGTTTGATCGACATAATGCGCTATTTCAGGATATATCCCACTCCGTGGATCGTCTGTATCTTCTTCTCGTCGAAGCCTTCATCTATCTTCTTGCGCAGGTGATGCACATAGACATCAACCATGTTCGACGCACCGTCATAATCGTAGTTCCAGATATGATCGAGTATCGTCTCCCTCGAGACCGGCCTTCCCGCATTCTGCATCAGGTACTGGAGTATGGCGTATTCCTTCGCCGTCAGCTGCACCTCTTTGCTTCCTCTGCGGACTTCGCGGGTCGCCGTGTCGAGGCTCAGATCTCCGCATGTTATGACCGTGTCGGCCCTGCCGCCGCTTCGCCTCGTGATCGCGCGCACCCTGGCAGCGAGCTCGTCGAGGTCGAACGGTTTGACCATGTAGTCGTCGGCTCCTGCGTCGAGGCCCGCGATCCTGTCTTCGACCGCTCCGAGCGCAGTAAGCAGAAGGACCGGCGTCAGATCGCCGCTCTGCCTCAGCTTTCTGAGGATCCCAAGGCCCGTCACCCCCGGCAGCATTATGTCGAGGATGATACCGTCATAATCGGTGACAGCAAGATAGTCGAGAGCCTCGTTACCGTCGAGGCACGAATCTACGCTGTAGCTTTCGCGCTTCAGTTTCCTCACTATGATCTCATTGAGATCCTTTTGATCTTCAACTACAAGAAGCCTCATTTCATACCCTCCATAGCTGGAATGTACCATCTTCCGATTAATATACGATTAACATCTATTCGTACAGGCTCTCCGCCGTGTTTTCCTTGTCCGTAACATTATTATACACCACGCGGTCGTAATCCATCAGCGCTTCCTCTTCAGATATCGACTCTATGAAGCCGCCGCCCGCGTCCATCACGCCCTGGCTCGTCACCACGGGATATTTCTGATACATCGACTGCAGGTACTGCTCATACTGCGGCATCTCAAGGCCGGTGCTCTCGAGCATCATCGCCTGCAGATAGTTCATGCTGATCATGTCGATCCAGCCGGTCGGGATATCGTAGTTCGCCCACATCATGAACCTTGTCGCAAAGCGCTTCATATTCTGAACGCCCTCCATGTCGTCGGGGTCCGTTCCCGTGACCTCGGCGTAGAATTCGTTCTCTATGGACGGCTGGTGGTCGCCGAAGAACAGCACTATGGTCGGGCGCTCCGACTCTTCGAAGTAAGCGATCAGATCCCCGAGCGCGGCATCCGTCTGATGGATGATCTGCAGGTACTGGTCCGTCTTCGGGTAGTCGCCTTCGAGTCCCTCGAGCTCTACCGTCTGGTATTTCTTATCCATGAACAGGTCGTACGGCGAGTGGTTCTGCATCGTAACGTTGAACATGAAGTAAGGCTTGCTCTTGTCTCTATCCTCGTATCTCGTTATCAGCTCGCTGAAGTCATAGGCGTCAGAGACATATCTTCTGAGGAAGATGTCTCCGGACTTTCCTTCCTTTTCAAGGAGGCTGTTCAGAGTATATTTCGCGTTCGGATTGTTCGTATAGGCATTGACGAACTCGTGGCTGAACATGTCCTCGATGCCCTTGTAGTCATCGAAGCCCATGCTCTCATACACCCTCGGCCTGTTCCAGTTGCCCCTGAAATACGGATGGAATGCGTGGGTCGAATATCCCCGGTCCTTGAGCGTTGCAGCAAGGCCCGGCTGCTCTCCCTTGACGTACAGCTGGTAGGCGTTGCTCGCCGGAGGCAGGCACGCCATCGAATTACCTGTAAGGAACTCGAACTCGGTGTTGCTCGTCCCTGCTCCGAACACCGAAACGTAGGCGTAGCCCTGCAGGGTCTCCTTCTTCAGCCTGTCCATATTCGGCATGACGTCTTTGCTCGTCTCGAAGTCCCCGTTGATCGTAAGATCCGAGAAAGCCTCGTCCATCACGACTATGATGTCCGGCTTTTCGCCCTTCTTCAGCGCGGCCTTTCCGTTCGATGCGGCCTTCTTTTTCGCGCCCGCACTTGCAGAACCTATAGTTCCTGCTTCCACGATCGTCCTTCCGTCATATGCCGCGAGCTCTTCGCTTACTATCGACTCAATATTTTCGGGATCGTAGCCTTCAGGCGGCGAACGGTGAAGATACCTCGTATTCACCGTAAAGCCGAGCAGCGCGCCCTTGTTGTTGTACCCTCTCAGCTGGTTGAAAAAGTCGGGCCTGTAGCCCCAGTTCACGAAGAGGTCCGTCGCATAGAAACAGAAAGCTATCGATGACACGACGATGGCTATGACGAGGCGCAGTATCACCTTCGTCTTCCTCGCCGCCTCGGGCATCGAAAGACGGATAGCGAGCGCCATCGCAAGGACGGTGACAGCTACCGCGAACGACACGTCCACTCCGACCGAATACGTATATCCCTTCGCTACCGTCATCGCCGTCGATACGCTTCCCATGTCCATCGGGACCAGCGGCTCACCGCGGAAGTCCTTGACGTACATATTCGCAAGGCCGAACAGGAACATGGCAGGCGATATCAGGAGGGCCGATATCCTGACGCTTCCCGTTATGCAGAATACCGCAAGATAAATAAGCAGGCATATCAGATAGTTGTCTATCCAGCATGCCTGTATGAGTTCATGGAGAAAGTTGCCGTTCATCCTCTCAACGGCTATGATGTTCAGCATCGGACACGCGAGGAAGACTCCTCCGATGTAGAGGATGTAGTACTTCGCTTCCCTGTCCGGTTTGAACATGACGGCCAGAGCGGCAAGAACGCTGCAGATGACCGATGCCGCGAGCATCACCTTTCCGGCCGTGCCCGCAATGCCTGCCGAAAGATAGTCAGGCGCCTGCGACAGACAGAACAAAAGAGCGGCGCCGCCGATGACAACGCCTGCTGCAGTCGATCTCTTCGATCTTGTCAGGATCCTTCCTTCTTCCTTCTCTTTCTTTTCCGTCACTTTTTCCGGATGCCGCGCCCTACTCTTCGACGACGACCTCCTTGATCTCCTTCTTTACGAAAATATCATATATGACAGGTACTACGATCAGCGTCATCAGCGTAGCATATACGAGGCCGCCGATCATTACTATCGCCATTCCGCGTCCGAGGGCAGCGCCTTCGCCCCTCGCCGCAGCCATGACAGTCATCGCGAGGATCGTAGTCAGAGCCGTCATGAGTATCGGACGCATCCTCGTTTTGCCCGCCTCCACTATGGCTTCGGTCCTGTCCATTCCTCTCAGTCTGAGCCTGTTGATGTAGTCTATGAATACGATACCGTTGTTGACGACTATACCTGACAGCATCAGGAAGCCCATCATCGAAAGCAGCGATATCTCCGAGCGCGATATGAACAGCGCTATGAATCCGCCCGTGTAAGCAAGCGGTATCGTGAACATTACTATGAACGGCGACAGGAAGCTCCTGAACTGGGCTACCATGATGAGGTAGATCAGAGCCACCGAGATCAGTATCATGAGGAGCATGTCTCTCATGACCTTGTTGACGGACTCCGTCTCGCCCGTTATCTCCGCCCTGTATCCGGCAGGCATGTCATATTTGTCGAGCTGCCTTTCAAGCTTGTCGCTGAGCCTCTTCGTATTGTAGCCTTCCTTCGTCTGCGCCGTGACCTGCATCGCCTTCGCGCTGTCGAGGTGAGTGATCGAAGCGAGGCCGTCCCTCTCCGTGACATCGGCAAAGTCTCTGAGGACGAAGGTCTTCGTCTCTTCTTCACCGTTCTGGCCCGCGACAGTCGTCTCGAACTCGTAGGAAAGCAGGTTCTTTCTCGTCACCTTGTGCCTCTTGTCGACGAGCTTGACATCTATGGTGTTGCCGTCGATCTCTATCGAAGTGGCGTCTTTTTCAGTCGTGAGCTTTTCGCTTATTACCTGATATATCTGCGCGACGCTGAGACCTTCACGCATTGCCTTGTCCTTGTCGATATCCAGGACGAGCTCCTTCGAAGCCTCCTCCTGTCCGTTCGATATCTCCTCAAAGCCCTTGAGGTCTTCCGCCATCTTCATTATGTCCTTGCTGATATCCAGCAGAGTTTCATCCTTGTTTCCGTAGATGTCGACCTGCAGGCCCGAGCCGAGGATCTGCGATGTATCCATGCTCGCTCCCTCGACCGAGAAGTCTTCCACGTCTTCTTTGTCTATGATCTTCTCGACCTTCTTGACGATCTTGCTGTTCTGCGCAGCGTAGTCCTCTTCCAGCAGGACCATGGCCGTGTAGCTCTTGTCGGAATCATCCATTCCGATCGTCTGCGTCTGGATCGCGCCGACAGTGGTGACGCCCTTGATCTTCCTGACCTTTTCGGAGATCCTGTCCATCGTTTCGAAGTCCTCCGCCTTCGTCGACTCAGGATCCATCTCCACCGTCATCGACATCTGCGTGCTCTCCATCTCAGGCATGATGATGATGCCGGTATCCATGGCCTTGACCGCGCATCCCGCGAGGAGGACGAGGGCGACCAGGATGGGCACCGCCTTGTGAGCCAGGCACGCTCTGAGCAGGACTTCGTATTTTTCCTTCACTTTGTCGAGAAGTCTGTCGTCAGCCGGCTGTACGTTCTGCAGTATCGTGGACGCTAGGGTCGGCACGACGCTGAGCGCCACGATAAGGCTGGCAGTAAGCGAGAAGACTACCGTCAGACACATATCCATGACAAGCTCTCTCGTCAGGCCGTTCGTGAACAGTATAGGCACGAATACGCAAATGGTAGTAAGCGTCGACGAAATGATCGGAGCCGACATCTCTTTCGCGCCTTCGATAGCGGCCTTGACAGCTCCTACTCCCTCGGAGCGCATCCTGTATATGTTCTCCATTACGACGATGGAGTTGTCTACCAGCATTCCGACGCTGAGGCCGAGTCCCGAAAGGGAGATGACGTTCAGGGTTATGTCGCTGAAATACATCAGCAGCAGAGCGAACATCACGCTCAGCGGGATCGAAAGAGCGACGATCAGGGTCGGTCTGATCCTTCTGAGGAAGAGCGCCAGGACTATCATCGCCAGCAGAGCTCCCCAGAGCAGATTGCTCAGGACTTCCTTGACTATGAAGTTGATATACATTCCCTGGTCCATCAGGGGAGTGAACTTGAGACCCTTGTTGCTCTTCTCAAGTTCTTCGAGCGCCTCGTTGACCGTATTCGAGACCGTGCTCGTTCCCTTCGTGCTCGTCTTGAACACGCCCATGATGGCCGCGTTGTTTCCGTTGAGTTTGGCGTATGTGTCGCCTTCATTGTTGACGATCTTGACGGAAGCTACATCTTTGACCCTTACGTCGCCGATGCCGTCGAGGTGGACGATGACCATATTCTTGATCTCGTCTACATCTTCCGTCTCTTCATCTATCTTGAGCAGATACTTCGTATCATTATCTTCTACATATCCTGCCGGCATGGAGAAGTTCTGCGCAGAGATCAGCGCGGAGAGCGTATCCATGGAAAGCAGTTTGTCGGCATTGGCTGTGCCGAGGACCTTTTCCTTGTTCGCTTCGAACTCGGCCCTGCTGCTCGCGAGCTCTGCGCTGCTCGATGCCAGCTGGCTCTCGGCCTGCGCTATCTGAGCCGCGCCGGATCCGAAGGCCGCCGCTGCGGACAGCTTGCCCGATTCGACCTTCTGATAATTCTTCGTAGCCTTCTTGACCTGCTTTGAGACCTCATCCTTCGCAGCCTTCGACGCTGCCTTTCTAGTAGCGAGAGATGTGAGATCCTTATCTATATCCGCGATCCTCGTCTTCGCCGCCTCGTATTTGCCCAGCGTCTCTTCATCAGCCATGCCGCTTTCGACGGCCGGGGCGAGAGCGTCCACCAGGCTCTGATATCCGGCCTTCTCAGCGTTGAGCGCCTTTTCATAGATGAGGATGCTGTTGTAGTCGGCCTCATAAGCCTGCTCCGTCGCCAGAGCCTTGTTCATGAGCTCCGTATATTTGGCCATCTTTTTCGATGTGCTGTCCTGCTTCTTCTGCAGCTGCTTTTTCTGGGAAGCGAGCTGGGACTTTCCGCTCGAGATGGCTCCTTCAGCACTGGAAAGCTGGCTCTCGGCCGATGACAGCTGATCGAGAGCCTCTTTTTTGATCTTGTCGTTGAGAGCGTCTGCCTTCTTTCCGCTCAGGGAGATCTCGACGCTGTCCACTATCATGCCGGATGTCTGCACGCTGGCAACGCCGTCCTGCCTCTTGATGACAGGCACGATCTCATCTTCTATATACTGCGACAGCTCGCTGCCGCTCTTTCCCTCGCAGGCGACGCCAAGATACATGACCGGCAGCATGTCCATCGATACTTCGAGGATATACGGCTTCATCGCGTTTTCAGGAAGGTCAAGCTGATCCAGCGCCGATGATATCTTTACCATGGCGCTGTCCATATCCGTACCGTTCTCGAACTCGAGGAACACAGTCCCGGCGTTCTCGCTCGAGGTGCTCTGCACCCTCTTGACGCCGTTGATCACGGCGATGCTGTTTTCGACCGGGATCGTTACCTCCTCCTCAACCTTCTGCGGAGAAGCACCCGGATATCCGGTTATGACCGCCATATACGGCAGATTCATGTTCGGCAAAAAGTCGGTCTGCATCTTTACGAAACTCGTCGCTCCGAGTATCAGTAAAGCCAGAACGCATACAAGGACGAGATATGGTCTTTTAACACTGAATCCTGACATCTTCACTCCTCTTTACGGGCAGATTGTAATGCGCCCGCAGGGTACCTCGTATTGTACTATTTCAAAAGCAATATTTCAATATTTTTCAGCGCTTGTTGGACGGTCTCCAGATGCCCATTTTTTCAGCTTCCTGCTCGAGCATTCCTCTGAAGTCCGGATGAGCGATCGAGATCAGCATTTCAGCCCTCTCCCACGTGCTCCTGCCGGCGAGATTCACCGCTCCGTACTCCGTAACGATGAAGTGGGCCTGGCTCCTTGGAGCCGTTATAACATCGCCCTCTCTGAAGTACGGCTCTATCCTTGAATATACGGTGCCGTCCTTGTCGGTGAAGGTCGAGTTCATCGCTATGAACGCCTTGCCGCCTTCGCTGATGACGGCGCCGGACATGAAGTCGAGCTGGCCGCCCGTACCGGATATCTGCCTCAGACCTGACGTCTCCGATGAGATCTGCCCGAGCATGTCGACCGATACGCAGGCGTTGATGCTGATCATATTGTCGTTCTGGGATATGATGTACGGATCGTTGATGACTTCGAGCTGTACCGACTCGAGCCCCGGGTTGTGGTCGATCCAGTCGTAGAGTTCCTGCGTTCCCGTCGCAAGACCGAAGAGACCTCTTCCGGTATGGTAAGTCTTTTTCCTGTTCGTCAGCTTGCCCGCCTTGGCAAGATCAAGATAAGCATTCGAGCAAAGCTCCGTATGCATTCCGAGATCTTTGAGATCCGAGTCCGCTATCTGAGCTCCCAGTACGTCCGGAAGCCCGCCGATGCCGAGCTGCAGCGTAGCCCCGTCCGTGATGTACGGCATGATGTGGCCGGCTATGGCGATATCCTCCTCGGTAGCAGGAGCCGGCGGCACCTCGGCCAACGGTCCGTGCTCGCCTTCGACGATGTAGTCGACGTCGCTGATGTGGATCACTTCGCCTGCTCCGCCGCAGACCCACGGCATATTCTCGTTCACCTCGATGATCACGATGTCCGCCTTCTGCACGAGGCCTCCGCACGCGCCTGCCGTGCAGCTGAGGTTGAAGTACCCGTGTTTGTCGGGCGGAGTCGCGCAGAGCATCGCAACGTTGACCGTAAGATAGTGTTTGTAGTAAGCATTCAGATTGCGGTAAAGCATCGGGATGAAATTGCACATCCCTCTTTCGACCAGCTTTCTTTCATAAGCTGAACAGTGCCATGTGTTATAGAAGAAATGCTCCCTTGAAGGATCGCATTCTGCCGCTTCTATCCTGAACGGGATCAGATTCCCGCGTATCTTGACGCCCGAAAGCTCATCGCGCCTTCCCGCCAGCGCCTTATCCAAAAGAACCGGAAATGTGTGGAACGCTCCGTAGTCTATCCAGTCCCCATCCTTTACGACCCTGACGGCCTCTTCGGGCGTCTTCAGTTTTCTTCTATACTCCTGTGAGTAATCCATGCTGTATCTCACCTTTCTCTTATATCTGAACTTCTGATCCTTTTCATTTCCATTTCTTTCCGCGACGTGCGGACACTTTGATTATATCAGAAATGTGACGATGCGAACATATCCTTGACCGTCATCAAATCAGGGTGATATCATTCCAACTAAGCAAAAGCGAAAATGAACTGCATCAGGGAGGAAGCACACATGACCCGAGTGAAAAGATACATCTGCATCATAACAGCGGCGGCTCTTCTGGCCTGCGTTCCGGGAGACATCTCATCTCTGACCGGCATCGGAAAGAGCGCGAAAGACGGAAAGGCCGTTTACTCCCCTGTCGCACGTGCGGCGGACGGCGAAGAAATCACCGATCCGGAAAACCAGCCGGCAGCACAGGCAAAGGCAAAGCCGCGCCCGATGAAAGAACTGGTAAACGATCTCGGCAAGGCGACCGGCAATTCCGTAAAATCGTTCAACAGCGATACGGACATCTCGAAGCTGAAATCAGGAAGGGCCCTGATCAAATACGTCAAGCAGCTCAGAAAGAGCAGCGTGATCAGCTTCGTCGTCATAGACGTCAACACCGGCGAAGGCTTCGGCGCGAATCCGAGAAAGAAGATGTATTCGGCAAGCTGCCTCAAAGGACCGTACGTGGCAGCGCTCTGCAAGTACAAGCCGTACAGCTACAGCAGATCCCGCAGCCTGATGCGGAGCACGGTCACGGTGTCGAACAATGATACATACGCTTCTCTCAGAAAGCGCTACGGACACAGCCCGATGAGAAAGCTCCGCTCGCTTACTAAAGCGACTTCCTTTGACCCTGACTGGAAGTACACATATATACGCACCCGCGACCTCGCGAGGCTGTGGGTCGGCACCTACTGGTATTTCTACAGAGACAAGAATAAGAATTCGATCAAGTGCCGCAGGATGTACACCCACGGCACCCAGTCATTCATCTACAGAGGGCTCAAAAGCCGCGCAGTCGTCCACACCAAACCGGGATGGTATCCTGGAGGCGGGCTCAACGTCCAGAACGACGCCGGCATCGTAATGGCGAAGTACAAGGGCGACTACTCGCCGTACATCATCTCCGTCATGACGACGGCGAACGGCCAGCACAAAAAGCTCAGGAAGCTGGCGCGCCTGATCGACGATGTCCACCGCGATATGTACAGACTGGCGCAGTAGC
>CAMNNG010000029.1 GCA_946545145.1 uncultured Bacillota bacterium | reverse complement strand
CGGCATGAAGTACTTCGGCTTGATCAGCGAAAGGATCAGCTTCAGCTCCTCCTGGCAGGCGTGACCGGAAACGTGTGTCTCGGCGATGTCCGAGTAGATGACCTCGGCGCCCTTCTCGAACAGAAGGTTGACTACGTTCCATACGAGCTTTTCGTTTCCGGGTATCGGTGTGGACGAGAGGATGATCCTGTCGCCCTTCTTTATCTCTATGTTCTTGTGATCGTTCGTAGCCATCCTCGAAAGAGCGCTCATCGGCTCTCCCTGGCTTCCCGTCGTGATGATGACGAGCTGGCTGTCAGGATACTTTTTCGCTTCCCTTATGTCCACGAGAGTGTTGGCCGGCACCTTGAGGTAGCCGAGCTCCTGGGCGAGGGTCACGACCTTCTCCATGCTCCTTCCGGATACAGCGACCTTCCTCCTGTTCTCCTTTGCCAGGTCGATGATCTTCTGTATCCTGTGGACATTCGATGAGAACGTCGCGATAATGATCCTCTTCTTCGACGATCTGAATATATCTTTGAGAGTTTCTCCGACGAGCTTTTCGGATTTCGTGTATCCGGGCCTTACGGCGTTCGTCGAATCGCTCATCAGAAGAAGGACGCCCTTCTTTCCGATCTCTGCGAATCTTGCAAGATCTATCGGCTCTCCGTCGACCGGAGTCAGATCGATCTTGAAGTCGCCCGTATGGAAGACCTTGCCGACAGGTGTATCTATCGACAGGCATACAGCATCGGCGATCGAGTGCGTCGTCCTTATTATCTCGATATTGAAGCATCCGAGTTTTATCTTCTGTCCTGCTCTGACCTTCTTGAGTCTGCCCTTCATGCCGCGCTCATCGAGCTTCGCCTTGATGAGTCCGAGCGGAAGAGGCGTGCCGTAGATCGGCACATTGACTTTTTCGAGCAGGAACGGCACGCCGCCAATGTGGTCTTCATGACCGTGCGTTATGATGACGCCCCTGATCTTCGCCTTCGTCTCTTCGAGATAGGTATAATCAGGGATGACGACATCGATACCGAACATCTCATCGTCCGGGAACGACATGCCGCAGTCTATGATGATCATTTCCCCGTCGTATTCGATGGCCGTCATGTTCTTTCCGATCTCATGCAGCCCTCCGAGCGGGATGATCTTCAGTTTCTTTGTGTCATTATTTCTTTTTCTGTTTTTCATATTCCTCCATTATCCGGAAGCGGGCTATTTCGCGACGATGTTCACGATCTTGCCCGGGACTGTGATCACCTTGACCACATTCTTGCCCTCGAGCAGCTCCTTGATCTTATCAGCAGCCATAGCCTGTTCTTCGATCGCTTCCTTAGACGCATCCTTTGCGACCTCGATCCTGTCCTTGACCTTTCCGTTGATCTGGACGACCATCTGGACGGTATCGAGAGTGATGGCGCTTTCATCATACGAAGGCCATGACTGATCGTAGATCAGATCCTCGTGACCTGTGTGCTGCCACATCTCTTCGCAAACGTGCGGAACGAACGGTGAGAGGACGAGCATCAGCCTGTTGATGCAGAATCTGAACAGCTCGGGGTTCATCTCTCCGTCCTTGTATTTGTACATTTCGTTGACCAGCTCCATGATCGAACTGATCGCTGTATTGAAGGCGAATTTTCTGATGTCTTCTCCGACCTTCTTTACAGTAAGGTTGAGTCTGTAAACCAGCTTCTTATCGGCGTCGTTCTTCGCTTCTTCGCTCATTTCGCCGTTTCCGTACTCCTCAACGAAGTCGTAAACGAGTCTGTATACCCTGTTGATGAAGCGGTAGCTTCCCTCAACGCCTGCCTCGGACCAGTCGAGCTCTCTTTCCGGCGGAGCGGCGAAGAGGATGAACATCCTTGCCGTGTCGGCGCCGTACTTGTCGATGATCTCAGCCGGGCTGACGACGTTGCCGAGCGATTTGCTCATCTTGGCTTTGACGTAGTTGCCGTTCTTGTCTGTGTAGCCCTTGATTACCATGCCCTGAGTAAGCAGGTTCTCAAACGGCTCTTCATATTTCGTCAGACCCAGATCGTAGAGTACCATCTGGAAGAAGCGCGCATAGAGCAGGTGCATCGTTGCGTGCTCGATTCCGCCGATGTACTGGTCTACGTTCATCCAGTAGTCAGCCTTTTCCTTGTTGAAGGCTTCCTTGTCGTTCTGCGGGTCAGTGTATCTGAGCATGTACCATGAGGAGTCGAGGAATGTATCCATCGTGTCGACTTCTCTTCTTGCCGGCTTTCCGCAGCACGGGCATGTAACGCCTTCCTGGAAGGTCTTGCTCGTCGTGATCGGGGAGTCGCCTGTTCCTGTGAACTCGACGTCTGTCGGCAGCATTACCGGGAGGTTCTCTTCCTTCTCAGGAACCCATCCGCAGTCGTCGCACCAGATCATCGGGATCGGGCAGCCCCAGTAGCGCTGACGCGAGATGATCCAGTCTCTCATCTTATATGTGATGGTGTGATGTCCCCATCCCTGCTCTTCGATGTATTTCTCCATAGCCGGGATAGCGTCACGCCAGTCCATTCCGTTGAACTGTCCGGAGTTGATGACCTTTCCTTCTGCGAGGAAGGCTTCTTTCAGGTCGTTCGGGTCGATCGAGGGATCTTCCGGCTGGATCGTCGGGATGATCTCGAGGCCGAACTTCTTCGCGAAGTCGAAGTCACGCTGGTCGTGAGCCGGCACGCCCATTACGGCGCCTGTTCCGTAGCCCATGAGTACGTAGTCCGTGATGAAGATCGGGACCTTCTTTCCTGTCAGTCTGTTGATAGCGTAGGAATCGATGAATACGCCCGTCTTCTCCTTGCCCTCAGCCGTTCTTTCGATCTCGGACTTCATGGAGCACTCGCGGATGTATTTTCTCGCTTCCTCTTCGCACGGTTTGCCCTTGATGAGCTCTTCAACGAACGGATGCTCAGGCGAAAGTACCATGAACGTTACGCCGTACGTTGTGTCCGCCCTTGTCGTGAATACTTCGATGACCTTGTCGGATCCATCGATCGGGAACGTCATGTTCGCGCCCGTGCTCTTTCCGATCCAGTTTCTCTGCATCGTCCTTACGCTGTCCGGCCATCCGCCGAGCTTCGTGTCGATGTTCGCCAGCAGTCTCTCAGCATAAGCAGTCGTCTTGAAGTTCCACTGCGAGAGCTTTTTCTTCTCGACGACGGAGCCGCAGCGCTCGCACTCGCCCTGCCATACCTGCTCGTTGGCAAGTACCGTCTTGCAGGACGGGCACCAGTTGACGTCAGTATCTTTTTTGTAAGCGACGCCCTTCTTGAAGAACTGGATGAATATCCACTGCATCCACTTCATGTAGAGCGGATCGCACGAATAGATCTTTCTGTCCCAGTCGTACGAGATGCCCATCGTCTTGAGCTGGGCGTCCATCTCATCCATGTTCTCGTGCGTCCATTTGCTCGGCTCTACGCCGTGCTCGATGGCTGCGTTCTCAGCCGGAAGACCGAAAGCGTCATAGCCGATCGGATGAAGGACGTTGTATCCTTCCATCTTCTTCGATCTTGCGACGACGTCGCCGATCGCGTAGTTTCTGAGGTGACCCATGTGCAGCTTGCCCGACGGATAGGGATACATTACGAGGTCATAGAACTTTTCCTTGTCCGGATCTTCCGTAACGTGGAACGCGTTCGTATCCTCCCACACTTTCTGCCACTTTTTCTCTATCGCTGCCGCGTTATATCTTCTTTCCATTTCTACATTTCCTCCAATGATACCGTTTCACAGTCGGCCCAGACCTTCTCGATGTTGTACCTCTCCCTCATCTCGGTCGTAAGGATATTCACTATCACATCACCGTAATCCATGAGGATCCAGCCCGATTCCTTCGTTCCTTCTATACTCTTTACGAGAACGCCTTCTTCAGCCATTTTGTCCTCGACTTCGTCTGTCAGGGCAGCAATCAGTCTTGCGTTGCTGCCCGAGGCTAGGACGAGGTAGTCTGCGAATGACGATTTTTCACCGATGTCAATGATCACTATGTCTGTTCCCTGCTTGTCATCCAGCGCTTTTGCCGCTGTGAGAGCCAGCTCTCTTGTGTCCATGTTTGGTCCCCTTTCTTTAAAGTGTTTTATCAATAAGATCGTCTCTAGCGTCGATCGTATCTGTGTCTATCTCATCTTCGGAAAATCCCTGGCTTTTGAGGAAGCCTATCGTTCCCTCAAGCGACATCAGGCAGGCTCCGTCAAGATCCGTCTCGGCCCTTTTTCTGATATCGTCCACTCCCGGGTAATCCCTTCCTTTCTCTATGGCGTCGGCGAGGAATACTATCTTCTCAAGGACGCTCATCCCTCTTCTTCCCGTCGTGTGATACGACACGGCGTTCAGGATGTCCTCGTCCGTGATGCCGAGGTCTCTCTTCATCATCGCGCACGCGATCTTCGAATGCGAGAGATTGGCATTGTTCTTGTATCTTTCGTCGATGCCGAATTCATCTATGAGGGCGTTGAGCTCGTCGTCCTTCCTGCCTCTGTAGACGTCGTGGCAGATGACGGCGACCTCGACCTTATCCGCGTCAGCCCCGAAGATGCCTGCCATCTCGAGGGCCTTTTCGAGGACGCCCTGTGTATGGACCCTGCGCTTTTCAGTAAGCGAGTCCCATATCTTCTGTTTTTCAGTCCTGCTTATATAGTCCATGTGTTTTTATGTAGTTTTCCACTCCCGGCGTCACGAGGTCCGAAATGGACTTTCCCTCCGCCGTAAGCTCCCTTACCATCGTAGATGATATGTCGAGTCTCTCGTTGTTGATGACGACTGACTGAGTCCCGTATTTTTCAAGGAACTCCGCCCGCTTCTCCTCGAGCTCTTCAGTCGGATATCCCGGCCTTACGCCTACGATGAAGCTGTTCGTCCTGAGAAGATGCTCCGCGTTCGTCCATGTATCCAGCTTCGTGAAGGTGTCGCTTCCGGTGATGAAGTAGAGCTCGTCGCCCTTCTTCAGCCTCTCGCGAAGCTCATCGAGAGTCCTGTATGTGTACGAGACGCCTTCGAGATCGTTTTCGAGCCTCGATACGCTGATCCCGTCGTGCTCCGCGCAGGCGATCTTCAGCATCGCAAACCTCGTCTCGAACGGTGACACGTCCTCACCGAGCTTGAACGGCTGGAGCTTCGCCGGCATGAAGATCACTTCATCCACGTCCGTCTGCTCCAGGACGTCTCTCGCGAACGAGAGATGTCCGAGATGCACCGGATCGAAAGTTCCTCCTATAACAGCGTATTTTGCCATCACTCAGCCTCTGCTTCTTCGGTCTGATTCACGCTGATGTAAAGCTCATCGAGCTGCGAAGGATCGACCGGCGCCGGAGCTCCGCAGACCATGCACTGGGCGTTCTGGTTCTTCGGGAATGCCATGACGTCTCTGATGCTCTTTTCGCCCGAGAGCAGCATGACGAGCCTGTCGAGCCCGTAAGCGAGTCCGCCGTGGGGCGGCGCGCCGTATTTGAACGCTTCTACGAGGAAGCCGAATTTCTCTTCTATCTCCTGATCCGAAAGACCGAGGGCCCTGAACATCATGCTCTGAAGGTCGCGGTCGTGGATCCTGATGCTGCCTCCGCCGAGCTCTACGCCGTTGAGGACGATGTCGTAAGCCTTGGCGTGGGCGTTGCCCGGATCGCTTTCGACCTTGTCGATGTCCTCATCCTTCGGAGCTGTGAACGGGTGGTGCATCGCCTGATATCTTCCCTCTTCCTCGTCATATTCGAACAGCGGGAAGTCAGTTACCCACAGGAATTTGAAGTCGTCGTCCTTGAGGAGGCCGAGCTCTCCTGCCAGGTGGCGCCTCAGGAATCCGAGCGAGTCGAATACCACTTTGTCCCTGTTCGCGACGATGAGGATGAGGTCACCCTCCTTAGCGCCGAACACCTCACCGATCTTCGCGAGGGCGTCAGCATCGTAGAACTTGTTGATCGAAGACGAATATCCGTCCTTCGTCAGCTTGATCCAGATCATGCCCGTAGCGCCGAAGCTCTTGATGTGGTCTGTCAGCTTGTCTATCTTCTTTCTTGTATACATGTCGGCAGCGCCTGTGACGCAGATGCCGCGCACGCTTCCGCCGTCAGCGAGAGCGTTATCTACCGGCGGGAACTCATGTCCCGTCATGACGCTTTCGAGATCTTTAAGTTCGAATCCGAATCTGAGGTCCGGCTTGTCCGAACCGAAGCGCGTCATAGCCTCGTCGTACTTCATCCTGAGGAACGGAGTCTCAACGTCGACGCCCTTTGCTTCTTTCATAAGGCGCTTGATGAAGCCTTCCTGCATCGTCATGATGTCGTCTTCGTCGACGAAGCTCATCTCGAGGTCGATCTGAGTGAACTCCGGCTGGCGGTCAGCTCTCAGGTCCTCGTCGCGGAAGCACTTCGCGATCTGCATGTAGCGGTCGCATCCGCTGACCATGAGGAGCTGCTTGAACATCTGAGGCGACTGCGGAAGAGCGTAGAACTCTCCTGCCCTCGTCCTGCTCGGTACGATGTAGTCCCTTGCGCCTTCCGGCGTGGACTTGATCAGTATCGGCGTCTCGATCTCGCAGAAACCGTTCTCGTCGAAGTAGTCGCGGCAGATCTTCATGACCTTGTGTCTGAACATGAGGTTCTTCTGCATCGATGGTTTTCTGAGGTCGAGGTATCTGTATCTGAGTCTGAGATCCTCGCTGACGTTGTCGTCGTCCTTGACGTAGATCGGCGGCGTCTCGCTCGTCGAATAGATCTCGAGGTCGGAAGCGAATATCTCGATCTCGCCCGTCTTCATGTCCGGGTTGACCGACTCGCGCCTTCTTACTTCTCCCTTGATGCCGACGACGTATTCGCTTCTCAGCGAGTCCGCCTTGTCGAACAGTTCCTTCGGGATGTCATCGTTGAACACGACCTGGACGATGCCCTGCTTGTCTCTGATGTCGCAGAATATGAGTCCGCCGAGGTTCCTTCTCTTTGCGACCCATCCGTTGATCGTGACGTTTCTTCCTATATCATCCGCGGTCAGCTGGCCGCACATGTCTGTTCTCTTGAATAATCTTGACATTATGATCTCCTGTGATCTGGTTGCTTACTGTAGTTCTATTTTCTGATGAATGTTTCGAGCTCATCGAACGGCACTTCCTGCTGCTCGCTCGTTGCCATCGTCTTGACCATGGCCTTGCCGTTCTTGATCTCATCGTCTCCGATGACGATCGTGTATTTGGCGCCGAGCCTGTCAGCGAGCTTGAACTGGCCCTTCATGTTTCTGGCCATATCGTCCATCTCGATGTGCAGTCCTTCTTTTCTGAGCTTTCTCATGAGGCCGAGGCCGCACTTCTTTCCTTCTTCGCCGATGAAGGCGATGAAGGCGTCAGCTCCTTCCGGCTGCGGTATCTCGATGCCGCTCTCTTCCATCGTTATCAGCAGTCTTTCGATGCCGAGGCCGAATCCGACTCCCGGGATCGGAGGTCCGCCGAGGGTCTCCGAAAGGTGGTCGTATCTTCCGCCGCCGCAGATCGTGTTCTGCGCTCCGAGCTTTGTCGAGATGAACTCGAAAGCTGTCTTCGTGTAGTAGTCGAGTCCTCTTACGATGCCCGGGTCTACTTCGTACTCGATGCCGAGAGCATCCAGATCGCTCTGAAGGTCTTCGAACGCTTCGCGGCAGTCGTCGCACAGATAGTCTATCATCCTCGGTGCGCCTTCGACAGCTTTCTGATCCTCCGGCGACTTGCAGTCGAGTATCCTGATCGGGTTCCTCTCGTATCTGTCCTTGCATGTATCGCAGAGGCTGTCATACTTCGGGGCAAGGAAATCCTTGAGGACCTTCTTGTACTCCTCGCGGCACTTCGGGCAGCCGATGCTGTTGATGTGCAGCTTGACGTCCTTGATGCCCATCTCGTCGATGAAGTCGGCTGCGAGAGCGATGATCTCAGCGTCAGCCATCATGTTGTTCGTTCCGAACACTTCGACTCCGAACTGGTGGAAAGCTCTCAGCCTTCCGGCCTGCGGTTTTTCATATCTGAAGCACGAGATGTCGTAGAAATACTTTCCGGGCTGGACCTCGGCGTAGAGCTTGTTTTCGACCATGGCTCTGACGACCGGAGCTGTTCCCTCCGGACGGAGCGTCAGGCTCCTCTTTGCCTGCTCCCACGTATACATCTCCTTCTGCACGATATCAGTCGTATCGCCGACGCCCCTCTTGAACAGCTCTGTGTGCTCGAACTCAGGCGTCCTTATCTCTCTGAATCCATAGCGCCCGCAAATATTTCTGAACGCATCTTCGACGAAGTGCCATTTGTACACTTCTCTCGGCAGTGTGTCCTTCGTCCCCTTAGGCGCGTTAGTAAGCATATATCATACCTCCTGAAACATTTTTTCTTTTCGCCGGATCATCTCTTCGATCCTGTCGATATAAACTTTGTAATCCTTGACGTTCGGCACCCTCGAAAGCTGCCTCGCTGCCGGATCGTAATCCTTTCCGATGCCTCCGGCCCCCATGGCAAGTATGCTCTGGTGCTCGTCCATTATCCTGACATTGTACAGGCTCTCCGTCCCCGCGAGCGCGTAGCCCACGTTCTCAAGAGCGCCCGACATATGTTTCTGTCTGTAAAGGTAGTACGGCCTGTAGCCGCTCTTTTCGAGTATCTCCTTTGCCGCGTCCAGCATCGCCTTCACGGCTTTTCCTCTTTTGTAATGATACTCGGGGTCCTTCTCCTTCAGCCTCGATGTCCTCTTGACCGCAAGCGAATGGACCGTTATGTTCTCGGCGCCGAGGCCTATTATCTCCTCGAGCGTCCGGACTATATCTTCTTCATCTTCACCCGGAAGACCTGCGATGATGTCGGCGTTGACTATCCAGTCTCCCGATGCCCTCGTCATCTCGAAGGCCCTTCTGATGTCATCAGGCGTATGGTCGCGCCCGATCCTCGTCAGAGTCTCCTGCTTCATCGACTGCGGATTGATGCTGATCCTCCCGAAGCCGTGAGTCAGGGCCGCTTTGAGCTTGGCCTCCGTGATCGTGTCCGGCCGTCCGGCCTCTATGGTCGCTTCCTTAGTAAGCGGGCCCATAAAGCCCTTTTCTATATGGCCGAGCAGTCTGTCTATCTGGTCAGCCTCCAGGCTCGTCGGCGTTCCGCCTCCCAGGTAGATGCTCTCCGCGTGCATGCCGGCCTTTCCGGCCATGGCAGCGCATTCGTCCACTTCTCTGATAAGCGCATCCAGATAGCCCTCGATGTCGCTTCCCGTTATGGGGTTCGAGGCGAACGAGCAGTACAGGCATCTCGTGGGGCAGAACGGTATCCCGGCGTAAACGCCCATCGACCTTTCGTCAGCTTCGCCGAAGCGCTCCTGCTGGAGTTCATATATCCTGCGGGTGAGCTCCGTCTTTTCTTCTGAGACGAAGTAGTATTCGCGGAACTTCTTCTCGGCCGCCGGCAGTGCTTCCCTTCTCTGCTGAGCCGTGATGCCGCCTTCACCGCATATTCCCGCCGCTTCTCTTACGAGATCTCCGAACAGCTTGACGGGCCTTATGCCCGTGATGATGCCCCACTCGGGGCTCTCACCTGTAAGCTGCTGCAGTGCGGAGTATATCTCCTGCTTTTTCACGTTCTTGTCCGGATCGGCGCTCGTTACGAAGTCGAAGGAATTTTCGCTTACTGCGGCGGGTTCGCTTACTGAGGCGCCATCGCCAACAGCCCCTACTTCGTAATCTTCAGGCCTGAGGAATATCTTTACAAGCTCTTCATATTCATGCGTATTCTCAGCGTTTCTGACTCCGATCCTATACAAACGGGTTGTACCTCTTTTCAAATCCTATGTTCGTCGGTCCCATGTGGCCCGGGTAGACCTTCGTGTCGTCGGGCAGGACGAAGAGTTTTTCTCTGATCGATTTGATGAGATCATTGAACGAACTTCCCGGGAAGTCGGTCCTTCCGATCGACTGCTGGAAGAGGCTGTCTCCCGAAAATACGACTCCGTCCATTATGATGCACATGCCGCCCGGCGAGTGGCCCGGCGTCATGACGAACTTCATGTCCATGCCTCCGATAGTGAGGGTGTCGCCTTCGTTCACCGTTTCATCCGGCGTTATCACCGTAGGCTGACCGAACATGCGCGACATATTGTAGCCGGCATCGGACAGCATCGGGATCTCGGCCTCTGCACAGAGCACCTTGATGTTCGGGATCTCCTGCTGATACTGCGGCACGCCGATGATGTGGTCGCCGTGGCCGTGTGTCAGTATTATGTATTCTATATCCAGCCCTTCTTCCGCGATGATCTTCATCATCTTCGGATCGTATCCGCCCGGATCGACGATGAAGCCTTTTTTGCTTTCCTCGTCATAGACCAGGTATGTGTTGACCATGAGAGGTCCGCTGGGGAGTTCTTTTATTACCATTGTTTCTTATCCTTTGCTGTATCCGGCCTTATCCGGCGCTTTGCCGCATCCGGCCCGGGATCAGACTTTTGTTCTGTATACCTGCGTTACGCTCGGCACGCTCCTGAATGCGTTGAGGAGCTTTTGCATCTGGCCGATGTCGACGATCGCGAGCTGGAGTATTATCGTTACCACGCCGTCCTTGATCGGGTTCGTATGCACGCCCGTGAGCCTGATGTCGTTCGTCTCGCATATGCGCGAGAGATCCGAGAACAGACCTTTCCTGTCGTTGGCTACGACCGTGACCTGGGCCTCGTACTCGGCCGTCTTGTCCGTATCCCACTCGACATCGATGAAGCGGGCCTTCTCCTCATCCGGAAGAGCCGTCATGTTCGGGCAGTCCGCCCTGTGGACGGATATGCCGCGGCCCTTCGTGATGAAGCCGATGATATCGTCTCCCGGTACCGGGTTGCAGCACTTCGAGATCCTGATGAGGAGTCCGTCCATGCCCTTGACTATGATGCCCGAGTTGTCGTGCGACGATTTGTATTTCTTGCTGAACTCGGTGACCTTCATGGCCTCCGCAGTGTTCTTTTTCTTCTTTTCCTCTTCGGCCTTTTCTTCGTCGTAGTATCCGAAGAGTCTCTGAGCGACTTTGCCGACCAGCGATCCGCCGTTGGCGATCTGGTTGAACATCTCGTCTGTTCCGGAGAAGTTCATGTCCTTCGCCGCCCTCACGAGGAAGGTGTTCTTGCAGACTTCCTGAGTATCGTAGCCCTTCCTTCTGACATACTTGTCGAGGTTTACCTTGCCCTTGTCGATGTCGTCGGACTTGTTCTCGCGGCGCAGCCACTGGCGTATCTTCGATCTCGCCGTGCTGCTCTTGACCATCTTCAGCCAGTCGATGGACGGGCCGCTCGCGTTCTCCGACGTGATGATCTCGATGATGTCGCCGTTCTGGAGCGGATGGTCGATCGGGACCATCTTTCCGTTGACCCTCGCGCCGATGCACTTGGCTCCTACTGCCGAGTGGATCTTGAATGCGAAGTCGAGAGGTATAGATCCTTTCGGAAGCTCGATGACGTCTCCGGCCGGTGTGAATACGAATACCTGGCTTGAGAAGAGGTCGACCCTGAGGGATTCCATGAACTCTCTCGGATCGTTCGTATCCTGCTGCCACTCAAGAGCCTGCCTGAGCCACGAGAGTTTGACCTCGTCGTTGTCGCCCTTGACGCCCTCCTTGTACTTCCAGTGGGCTGCGATACCGTATTCAGCGATCCTGTGCATCTCGTAGGTCCTGATCTGGATCTCGAAGGGCACGCCCGAATCTCCGATGACAGTCGTATGAAGCGACTGGTACATGTTCGGCTTCGGCATCGCTATGTAGTCCTTGAACCTTCCGGGGATAGGTGTCCACATTGTATGGACTATTCCCAGTACGGCGTAGCAGTCTCTGATGTTCTCGACGATGACCCTTACGGCGTTGATGTCGAAGATCTCATCGATGCTCTTGTGCTGGTATTCCATCTTCTTGAAGATGCTGTAGAAGTGCTTTGAGCGGCCTGTCACCGTGTACTCGATGCCCATTCCGTCGAGCGATTCCTTCAGCTCTTCGATGATATGGTCTATAAGCTTTTGTCTTTCTTCTTTTCTGGCGCTGACCTTGGCGGCTATATCCGCGTAAGCCTTCGGATAAAGATGCTGCATCGCAGTATCTTCCATCTCGAACTTGACGTTGTACATACCGAGCCTGCTGGCCAGAGGAGCATAGATGTCGATCGTCTCCTGGCACTTCAGCTGTATCTT
The DNA here is from genome assembly GCA_946545145.1 of uncultured Bacillota bacterium. Classification (GTDB taxonomy): domain Bacteria; phylum Bacillota; class Clostridia; order Peptostreptococcales; family Anaerovoracaceae; genus UBA3738. The sequence continues at coordinate 467 of CAMNNG010000029.1, read as the reverse complement.
CTCCTCGCTCATGTAGTCGATCGTCCTCATGTTGTGCAGACGGTCGGCGAGTTTGATGATCAGGACGCGTATGTCCTTGCTCATGGCAAGGAACATCTTTCTGAGATTCTCGACCTGACGCTGCTCCCTGTTGTCGAAGACGATGGCGCCGAGTTTGGTGACGCCGTCTACCATGACTCCGATCTCTTCTCCGAACTCTTCGTTGAGCTGCTCCATCGTGTAGTCCGTATCCTCGACCACGTCATGCAAAAGCCCCGCCACGATCGTATGGTCATCCATGCCGAGTTCGGCAAGTATGATTGCAGTAGCGACCGGGTGGATGATGTACGGTTCTCCCGATTTTCTCAGTTGTCCTTCATGCTGCTTTTCTGCGACATCATAAGCTCTGCCTATCAGTTCCATGTCGTAGGCATCATTGAAGCCGTGTATTTTGTCCAGAAATTCCTGCCTTGACTCCATATGCTCTT
>CAMNNG010000028.1 GCA_946545145.1 uncultured Bacillota bacterium | reverse complement strand
CTGTCGAATCCGTCCGAGATCCTCTCGATGTATTCGCTTCCCATCGGGGCGAGGGCGCTCTTTACTATGCCGACTGCCTCTTCATAGGGTATCTTTTCCTCTTCGATCTTGATGACAGGTGCATATACGTCGTACATGCACAGTTCATCCACGCCGAGGAGTTTTTTCTTGAGCTCGATATATCTGTGAAGGGTCGGGAGCTCTTCATTGACTGCGCTGACCAGGCGGTCGTATACGCTTCCCGGAACGTTGTCCTGAGCGAGGGAAGCAGCCCTGGCGCTCTCATAGCCTCTGACCTTCGCGCCCGTAACGTTCGCCTTGACGTTGGCGGAATAGTTCGCGGCTATCGTATTGATCAGGCTGCGGAACGTCTCGTACATCTTTTCAAAGGCGTTCTTTCTGAGAGTACGGTCTTCGCTCCTGAGGTGATTGACGTAGTTTCCGTGAGTCATGGGGACGTCTTCGCCGTCTGCATTCTTAACAGTTCCGAAGTCCATGTCGGCGTTGTTGAGCATGGTGAATACATCGCCGGATGCGCCGATGACTTCGCTGAACTGGGCTATGATGTTCTCTTCGGCTTCGGAGAGAACGTGGTCTTTTTTCCTGAAGACATCCTTCAGAAGATGCTCGTATACGGCAAGTCCTTCGTTTTCCCTGACGAAAGACATGACCTTTTCTTCGCTGCTTTCAAGAAGCTCCGGAATGAAGAAAGAGGTGAGGGCGCTGATCTGAGCGAGGACGCCCTGGGCGCGCGCGTTCATGGACTGGTATCTGTCGACCCTGTTGTCTTCGTCGCGCTTCATCCTCGAGTATACGTAAGCGTGCTCCGCTGTGCGCCATATATCATCGTGAAGATGGAGTGCCTTCTCGAGCGAGGCCGCGTCCTTTGCAATAGAGCCCTTAAGGGAAGCGAGCTCTTTTGCGAGCTCGAGGGCTTTTTCTGTATCGTCTTCCCACTTTGCTTCATCGGGATACATAGACTCTATATCCCACTTGTATTTTTCCGGTATATCTTTTCTTTCTGTCTGTGCCATAAGTATTTTCTGTCCTTTCACAGCGTTGTGCAATTTTTCTTTGTGTTGTACAATATATTATAACAAATCCAATGTGAAAGGAAGAGAAGATGGATAACAGACCGATAGGTGTGTTCGACTCGGGACTTGGAGGACTGACCAGCGTCCCTTATCTTATTGAGAGGCTTCCGCAGGAAAGGCTCATTTATTTCGGTGACACGGCAAGGACGCCTTACGGATCGAAAGCGGTAAAGACGGTCATGAACTTTTCGGATCAGATCGCCGATTTTCTGGTGGAAAGCGGCGTGAAGATGATAGTCATAGCCTGCAATACCGTCAGTTCCACATGCGCTGCCCACCTGGCCGAAAGATATCCCGATATACCGATCGTGGGCATAATACAGCCTGCTGCTGACAAAGTAGTAAGCAGCTGCTCGTCGCTCAACCGCGTCGGCATAATCGGAACGAAGGTAACGATACAGAGCGGCATCTATGCCGAGATGATCAGGTCGAAGAGGAGCGACATCGATGTTTTCGAAATGGCGTGTCCGGCCTTCGTGCCTCTCATAGAAGAAGGCTTCAGAGACAGCGATATAATGGAGCTTACGATCAGATACTATCTTGACGACTTCATCCTGGAGAACAGGATAGATACGATGGTACTGGCGTGCACTCATTATCCGCTGATCGGCAGCATGATCAGAAGGATGTATCCTGACATCAGGATCATCAATCCGTCTGAGGAGATCGTCACCAGCGTAGAGAGCATCCTGAAGGAAAAGGATATGTTCGCAGATTCTCATACAGGAGACAACGTCTTCTACGCGAGCGACCTCTCTGAAAACTTCGTAGCGATGATCGACGAGATCAGCCGGAACACAACTGCAAAGATAGAGTTCAAGAATCTAGAGATAGATAAAAAATAACCTTATAGAAACAATAGTGTGTATTAGCTGACGTATTATAGAAAATGACTGTAGAGGAGGTGTCTCTATGAATCTGACTGAACTTTTGGCGCTGCTTGAGATCGATGAGCCTGCGGACTTCGACTATGTCGAAACGTTCGCTGAGCTGGTCGAAAATGATGAAGAGATACCGGAGGAAGTCCTGTGCGAACTCTTCCAGGAAACTGACCCCGACGTAATAAGCGAACTCATAGACAGCTATTTTTCCGAGATCACACAGATCCTGGACGAGCCGGAGATATGCGAAACGCTCGATTCCGTAAGATACGCCCTTATGGCGCTGATCGAAGATGACGACGATCAGAGCATCTACAGGTTCGGCGAGGAGCTGGCCCGCTTCCATGAATGGTACTGCTTCGACTCTCACGTGAGGGCGAGCATCATCGGTGAAGAGAACGAAAGATCGTTCTGTCTCAGAGATGCTGTTACGCAGAAAAGACTCGAAAAGATCGAAGGCGAAGAATACGTTTTCGATTTCACGGACTGCCTCGATTACGAACTTGACGACTTCATACTCGATATGGCCAGCGTCTCAAGAGAGAGGGCCGAAGAGAACGGATCGGATGATCTGATGGATAACGGGTATGTATATGATGACGAAGGAAGCGTTTTATGATCGAATTTCCGGGGTATGACAGAAGAGAGTATCCTGAAGGCATATATATGGTTACGGAAGGACAGCGGGGCGCTGATGCGACTTTGATTACCGGCAGCAGCGCAGCCGCTCTTTATGACTGCGGGATGGCTTACGCTTATAAAGAAACGATCAGATCGCTCAGGGAAAAGCTTGACGGAAGGCCGCTCGACTACATACTGGTCAGCCATTCGCACTACGATCACATAGGCGCTCTGCCTTATCTGCTCGAGGAATTCCCTGAAGCAAAGGCGGTCGGCTCGGAGTATGCGAAATACGTATTTTCAAGGCCGGGCGCAAGGGAGCTGATAAGAAAGCTCGGAGTGGCGGCTGAGATGCATTACGGATCAGGAGATCCAGGCAAGATCAAGGCTGACGGACTCAGGATAGATATAGTCGTGCGCGATTATGATGAGATAGATCTCGGCGGCAGGAAGATAGTATGTCTCGAGACGCCGGGCCACACCAACTGCTGCATGTCGTTTGCGGTAGAGCCGGACGGGATACTGTTCGCTTCCGAGAGCACGGGCGTATGCACCGGCCCGGGAGAGTGCAACACAGCGATACTGAAGGACTTCGACGAGTCGATGGACTCGATGCGGAAATGCAGGGACTACGGCGCGAAGCGCATCGTATCCGCCCACTACGGCATAACGCCGGAATGGTACAGCGAAGAATACTTCGATGTCTTCAGGAAGGCTGCCGAAGAAGAAAAGGAATATGTCACGGGGCTCTGGAGAGAAGGCCTGTCCGAAGAAGAGATGCTAAAGCGTGCGACAGAGGACGCATTCAGCGAAGAGCGGGCGGGAAACCAGCCGTACGAGGCCTTCCTCGAAAACGCCAAGGCTGTGCTGAAGGTATACAAAAAGTACGCAGTCTGATCGATGCAGTAAACGGCGCAGCTGAAAAATAGAGAATAAGAAGAATAAGAACAGGGGGAAAATATATGATAGAAACAAGAACGCTGGATTCGGGCGTAAGGGTCGTTATGGAGAAGATGCCGAACCTCGAATCGTGCGCTATGGGCATCTGGGTCAGAACAGGCGCCTGCAATGAGACCAAAGACATCCAGGGAATTTCCCATTTCATAGAGCATATGATGTTCAAAGGAACGAAGAGCCGCTCGGCGAAAGAGATCGCCGAGGATGTTGACGCGCTCGGAGGTCAGATCAATGCTTTCACAGGAAAAGAAGCGACGTGCTATCACATCAAGTCGCTTTCAAGCAATGCCGAAAAATCTCTTGAGATCCTCCTCGACATGTTCACGGAATCGGTCTTCGATCCCGTCGAGATGGCGAGGGAAAAGATGGTCGTAATGGAAGAGATGAAGATGGTGGCCGACTCTCCGGACGACGACGCCATGGATACGGTCTGCGAGCTCGTGATGAAGGGAACGCCTCTTGCTAACGACATCCTGGGAACTCCGTCCGTCCTCAAGAGGATCAGCCGCCAGAAGCTGGTCAGCTACATAGAAAAACAGTATACGAAGGACAGCATCGTATTTTCGATAGCCGGCAATTTCGATGAGGACAGGATGATATCGATGTTCGAAGAAAAGACCGCCGGTCTCGGAGCGTCAAAAGAACAGGTGAAGTTCGAAGCGACCGAGCACGTTCCCGCTTTCAGATCCAAGGTCAAGGATATAGAGCAGGCTCACATCTGCATGGCTGCAAGATCAGTCGACCTTACAGACGACAGGCTTCCGTCGATGCAGATCCTGAACAATATAATGGGCGGGAGCATGAGCTCGCGTCTGTTCCAGCATGTCAGAGAGCAGAAGGGACTCGCTTACTCAGTATTCTCGATGAACAGCCCGTTCAGCGAGGACGGCTACTACTCTATATACGCTGCCGTAGGCAGGGACAATGTAAGACCGGCCGTAGGCGCGATCAAGGAGGAACTCAGGCTCCTGAAGGAGAGCGGCATCACTAAGGAAGAGCTCTCAAAGGCGAAGGAACAGATCAAGTCGTCCTACATCTTCGGCAACGAGAGCGTAGCCGCGAGGATGTACATCAACGGAAAGAACCTTCTTCTTGAGGGAGTGGTCCATCCGGCGAAGGAAGTGCTGGAGAAGATCGACGCCGTCAGCATGGAGGACATCGAAGACGTCAAGGGCATGATCTGCGATCCGGATGCTTACAGCGCTGTGCTGGTAAGCGGAAAGAAGGCGGACATGAGAAAGATAATGAGAGGTTAAAGTGGCAGTAACTGTAAAGATAAAAACAGAAGCCGGCATCGAGGCGCCCACGAAGGCGACGAAGGGATCGGCCGGATATGATATAAGGGCGAAGCTTGACGAAGACGTCAGCCTTGCGCCCGGCGAGAGAAAGCTTTTCAAAACGGGGATATACCTCGAGATACCGGAAGGCTATGAGGCGCAGATGCGCCCGAGGAGCGGTCTTGCAATAAAGCACGGCATCACGCTGATCAACGCCGTGGGAACGATCGACTCCGACTACAGAGGGGAGATAATGATCCCCCTCGTCAATCTGGGAAGCGAAGAGTTCGTCGTAAAGAACGGCGAAAGGATCGCTCAGATGATAATCGCGAAATACGAAGATATACTGTGGGACGAAGAATCATCCTTCACAGGGACCGAAAGAGGCACCGGAGGATTCGGATCCACAGGGGAAGAATAGACTATATGCTCAAAAGGACAGATGTCGAAAAAAGAGAATATCTGATTCTGAGCCCCGCCGCGTCAAAGGCGGCCGAAACGAAGGGGAGGCAGAGACCTGAAGAAAAGTGTAATATCAGAACGGACTATCAGAGGGACAGAGACAGGATAATCCACTCGAAGGCGTTCCGCAGGCTGATGCACAAGACGCAGGTCTTCCTTGCTCCTGTTGAAGACCACTACAGAACGAGGCTTACTCATACCCTCGAGGTGGCTCAGATCGCAAGGACGATATCGAGAGGTCTGATGCTGAACGAAGATCTCACCGAAGCCATCGCTCTCGGCCATGATCTCGGACACACTCCATTCGGTCATAACGGCGAGAAGGTGCTGAACGAACTGTACCCTGGAGGCTTCCGCCATAATGAGCAGAGCCTCAGGGTCGTAGATGCCCTCGAAAAGACATCGAGCGGAAGAGGCATGAATCTGACGCTTGAGGTGAGGGACGGGATCCTGAACCATACGGGCCCGGATCTTCCGTTTACTCTTGAAGGACAGGTCGTCAAGATAAGCGACCGCGTCGCGTACATCAACCATGATATCGATGACGCCCTCAGAAGCGGCATCATAACAGAGAGCGACCTTCCGAAAGAGCAGATCGCCTTCCTTGGAAAGGACCACAGGACGAGGATCAATACGCTTGTCTTTGATCTTATAGAGACGAGCGAAGGAAAAGATACAATAACGCAGAGCGAAGAAGCGGCTTTCCACATGAATGAACTCAGAAACTTCATGTTCAGGAACGTGTACTACAACACTAAAGTCCAGAAGGCCGCAAAGGACCTGGACGTAGATGAGATGATAAGGTTCCTCTACGGATATTTCCTGGAGCATTTCGATGAGGTGCCTGAGGAAATAAGGGAGATGGCCGACATCTACCCGGAGGAGGAACTCGTCAAAGACCATATAGCGTCCATGACGGACAGATACGCTATCAACAAATATCATCAGCTTACTGAAAAATGAGTGAATACAAAGACAACGGGATCACAATCGAAGAACTCAAGGACAGGATAGACATAGTTGACGTAATTGGAAGCGTTGTCAACCTGAAAAAGACGGGAGCCAACCACAAAGGGCTCTGTCCTTTCCACAGCGAAAAGACGCCGTCCTTCATCGTGAACGAACAGAGACAGACATATCACTGCTTCGGATGCGGAGAAGGAGGAGACGTCATATCTTTCGTTGAGAAATATTACAACCTCGATTTTCTCGATGCTGCCGACAAGCTTGCTGAGTCGATAGGAACGAAGATCAAGAGAGCCGGTAGGAGAAATGAAGTCTCTGACCGCTTACTCGAGATGAACAGAAAGGCCGCGATCTTTTTCTACAAGGCGATGAGGAGCGGCCCCAACGAAGGTCTTTCATACATGGCGGGGCGCGGCCTCGATGCTCAGACGATGCGTGACTTCGGCATAGGATGGGCTGACGGCGAATGGACCAGCCTCCACGATCATCTTGCTGCTCAGGGATACAGTGATAATGAGATGCTCGAGGTAGGACTCGTTTCGAAGGCCGAAAGCGGCAGGATATATGACCGCTTCCGCGCCAGGGTCATATTCCCGATCATGAATTCGTCGGGAAAGGTCATCGGATTCGGCGGCAGGGCTATAGGAGACGCCATGCCGAAGTACCTCAATTCGCAGGAGTCTTCGGTATTCAAGAAGAAATACAATCTGTACGGCATCAATGTCACGAGGCAGTACATCCAGAAGGAGAACATGGCCATTCTCGTCGAGGGATATATGGACGTGATCTCCCTCTATCAGGCGGGGATAAAGAACGTTTCGGCATCGCTCGGAACGGCGCTTACTGAAAATCAGGCAAATATGCTTCGCAGATATACGAAAAATGTGGTATTATCATATGATGCGGACGAAGCCGGTCAGAATGCTACGGCCCGCGGGATGGATATACTCAAAGACGCCGGATGCGATGTTGGCATCGTTATCGTGTCCGACGGCAAGGACCCGGATGAATTCGTCAAAAAGCGTGGAAAGGAAGCTTACCTCGATCTCGTGAGGGGCGCTCTTTCTTTCGCCGATTACAAGTTCATGAGGGCAAAAGAGAACTTCGACCTTGAAACGACTGCAGGCAGGCTCGGCTTCCTTAGAAGGGCCGTGCAGATACTGCGGGAGCTCAGCCCGGTCGAAGCAGACATGTACATCAGAAAGCTCGCGCGGGAAAACGATATCTCAGAAGGCGCTATCAGAGCCGAAATGGAAAAGGCAGGGCAGACGGAAAAGAGCGACAGAAAGAAGAGCGAAACGCCCCCTCAGGAAGTTACGGCTGATGAGAAAAAGCTGTTGAGAGTCCTGTTTACCAAGGCGGATTATCTCGAGCGCGAGAAAGAGTACCTTGAAGTGTTTGAAACAGACGCTGCGCGGGGTATATTCAATGCTGTAAAAGAAGTTTATGAACCGGATCACGAGATCGACATCGGAAAGCTGATGGACATCCTCGAAGAGGAAGAACAGATTACGGTCAGGAGGATCCTTGATGATGAGATGCTGGGAGGAGATGTACAGGCCATGTACGACAGTCTCATCAAAGGGACCCAGACAAAGAAGATCAAAGAGAGAGAGGATGAGCTGATCACCCTGATATCGATGGCGGAAAACGTCGAAGATCCGGAGAAGATAAGGGAAATGATGCAGGAACTTCGTGAGATCCAGAGAGAACTCAGCGTTAGGAGGAAATGATTTTGAAGAAAAACGAAAAAATCGAAAACGAAGTCATTGAAGAACAGAATACCGGAGAGGAAGAAGGGGCAGATGAATCTGCCAAGACAAAAGCCGATTACGTAGCTGAACTTGAGAAGACAGCCGTAATGGGCAAGATTTCATATGCGGATATCGGCCGCGTCCTCGAATCTGTAGAGCTCGACAAAGATGAGATGGAGGAGATCTACGAGGAACTGACGAGCAAGGGAATCGAGATCGTCAGTGAAGAGAATCCTGAGGATTACGAACTTGCCAAGATCGAAGGCGATGACGGAGCCGATGACGAAGACGACAAGAAGGACAGCGGCAGCGAAGACCTTGAGGATTCGCTTCCGAAGTCTGTAGCGGTCGACGATCCTGTCAGGATGTACCTTAAAGAGATAGGAAAGGTGCCTCTGCTTACTGCAGAAGAAGAAATAGAACTGGCCAAGAGAATGGAAGCCGGCGACGAAGAAGCAAAGAAAAAGCTCTGTGAGTCTAACCTCAGGCTCGTCGTCAGCATTGCGAAAAGATATGTCGGAAGAGGCATGCTCTTCCTCGACCTCATCCAGGAAGGAAACCTCGGTCTTATCAAGGCCGTTGACAAGTTCAACTGGAGAAAGGGCTTCAAATTCTCGACATATGCCACATGGTGGATCAGACAGGCTATCACAAGATCCATCGCCGACCAGGCGCGTACGATCAGGATACCTGTCCACATGGTAGAGACTATCAACAAGCTGATGCGTATCCAGAGACAGCTCCTGCAGGAATACGGAAGAGAACCGACCCCTGCAGAGATAGCTGCTGAGATGGACATCTCGGAAGAGAAGGTAAGAGAGATCCTCAAGATCGCTCAGGAGCCTGTTTCTCTCGAGACTCCTATCGGTGAAGAAGAAGACTCCCATCTCGGAGACTTCATCCCGGACGAAGAAGTACCGGCACCGCCCAACGCGACTGCTTACTCGATGCTCAAAGAGCAGCTGGTCGAGGTCCTCGGCACGCTTACTGAGAGAGAACAGAAGGTCCTCAAACTCAGATTCGGCCTGGAGGACGGAAGAGCCAGGACTCTCGAGGAGGTCGGAAAGCAGTTCGACGTTACCCGTGAGCGTATCAGACAGATCGAAGCGAAAGCTCTCAGAAAGCTCAGACATCCTTCAAGATCCAAAAAGTTAAAGGATTATCTCGAATAGTATCATCACACGCCGCCTGAACATTGTTTTTGCGGCGTTATTCAAAGGAGGGCGAAATGGTAAACTATAAGCAGATAGAGAAGGCGATCGAAGCCAAGGCACCCTTGAGCCTGCAGGAAGACTGGGATAATTCAGGCTGGCAGGTAAGACTGAAAACAGATTTCAACAAGATACTCCTCGCACTGGAGATACGTTCTGATGTCATAGAGGAAGCCGTAAACAAAGGCTGCGATCTGATAATCACACATCATCCGCTCATTTTCGGATCCCTTGATCAGGTAATAGGTCTCGAAGGAATAGACTTCAATGATTTTGACGAGGTAAGCGGCGACAATATCACTTCAAACATGCTTATCGACCTGATACAGGAAGGGATAAGCGTTTACTCAACTCATACGCCGTTCGACAAATGCAGCGGCGGAAATAACGATTATCTCGGAGCAATGCTTGGTCTTGACAGATTCGGTGTTTCGGAAAACGGGGACGGATACGTGAGAGTAGGAGAATTTGACGATCCTGTCACGCTGGATGAACTTATGGACAGGGCAGCCGGTAAGCTGGGCGTGGATAAGAAATTCTTCAGATATGCCGGAGATACGGGAGTAAGCATCAAAAGAGTCTGCTGGGTAAGCGGCGCAGGATCAGAATACATGATATCAGCCATAACAGAGAACTGTGACATCTACATCACCGGCGACCTGAAATACCATGACGCGCAGAAGGCTCACGAACTGGGTATAAACGTGCTGGATCTGGGGCATTACGCCACAGAGAACATTTTCAGAAGGGCGATGAGCAGCATACTCATAGCTGAAGATATTTATGACAGCGCCAAGGTAGAGCTGTCAGATGTGGATATAAATCCATTTGCACTTTGATCAAAATAATAAAACGGGTACAGAATAAACTGTACCCGCATTTTTTTAAAGCCTTTCTGCCATGTATTCCAGTCTTTCGACCCTGTGCTTCTGAGTTCTGAGCTCTTTAAAGGTCGTAAGGGAACCTTCAGACTTTGACTCCAGCTTCAGGCGCTCCAGGCGAAGCGCATTTTTAATATATTCCTCTGTATGTTCGTTCCTGTGATCCAGCAGGGTGAGGGGATATTCGAATTCTATGTCATCGGGATCTGCGTTTACGAAAAGGGCCCTTCCAAAGGATTCTACCGTGAGTATAGGCCAGATGAATTTGCCTTCTCTTGCGAGATCTTCATGCACAACGGTAAAATCGTTGTCAAGAAGCCAGTATCTGAGCCTTCCCACGTGCTTTCTGGGCTGAAGGATATATCTTTTGAAACTGTGTGAATGGTGATAATCCTTCCCGAGGATTTCAGTAATGAGCATCCCGCCCATACCGGCCATTATTACAGTATCTACTTCGCCGCTTTCGAGGACTTCGATACCGGAACCCTGACGGAGGTCAAAGGGAGCGGCATCAGGTAAAAGCGCTTCGGCGTTTTCTTTGCACTTGAGAAGGGAACCGGCAGAAATATCCGACATGATCACTTTTTCTGAAATACCGGATTCCAGAAGCGCCAGGGGAACATATCCGTGATCGGTTCCGACGTCACAGACAGACTCTCCGGGACGCACCTGATCGTATATCTTTTTCAATCTTTCATTTAATCTAACCATAACGGCTACATTATAAATAAATCGTTGGACAATTTCAAGCAAATCGTGTATATTGATAGATGTGCAAAAAACAAGTAAAGGAAAAGTATTATGTCAACCAGACAGGAAGAAATAGCAAAAAGACGTATTTTCGGAATAATATCTCATCCGGACGCAGGTAAGACCACTCTTACTGAGAAGCTGCTGCTTCACGGCGGAGCCATAAGGGAAGCCGGTACCGTCAAAGCGAGAAGAAACTCCAAGTTCGCTACGTCGGACTGGATGGAGATAGAGAAGCAGAGAGGCATCTCTGTAACTTCATCCGTCATGCAGTTTGAATACCAGGGAAAGAAGATATCCATCATGGATACTCCGGGTCATAACGACTTCGGTGAAGATACATACAGGATCCTGACATCAGTAGACTCTGCAGTCATGGTGATCGACGGAGCGAAGGGTATCGAGGCACAGACCAAGAAGCTCTTCAAAGTATGCGCCATGAGAGGGATTCCTATCTTCACGTTTATAAATAAGCTGGACAGAGAGACCAAGGATGCCTTTGATCTGGTACAGGAGCTCGAGGACGTCCTTGGCATCGCATCGGTTCCAATCACCTGGCCCATTGGCTCCGGAATAAACTTTGAAGGTATCTACGATATCCAGAAGAACGAAGTGGTCCTCTATAAAGCCCAGAAGACTCTAAAACTCGGAGAAGACGGCGTATTCGGACCTGAACTTGAAGGGATGATCGCAGGATACAATCTCAGCACCTTAAGGGATGAGATCGAACTGATCACAGGCGCCGGAAATGAATTCGATATGGATGCCATAGAGAAGGGTAAATTAAGCCCCGTCTTCTTCGGATCGGCACTTGCGGATTTCGGTACCACGCAGTTTCTGGAACATTTCCTCGATATGTCTCCCGCACCGGGCGTGAGAAAGGCCAAATTAAACGGTGAAGACATTGAGATCAGACCGGAAGACGAGGATTTTTCAGGCTTTATCTTCAAGATACAGGCCAATATGAATCCCGCTCACAGAGACAGGCTCGCATTCTTCAGGATATGTTCCGGCACCTTCGAGAGGGGTATGGAAGTCAAACTCAGCCGTACCGGCAAGAATATGAAACTCGCTCAGTCCACCATGCTGATGGCAAACGAGAGGGAGAACGTAGAGACTGCCATAGCAGGAGACGTAATAGGTATCTATGACACAGGCAACTACCAGATCGGAGATACTCTGTCTACTGTCAGGGGAGAACTGTTCTTCGAACCGCTTCCGACTTTCCCCGCTGAAATGTTTGCGCTCGTATCTCCCAAGGATACTATGAAGGCAAAGCAATTCCAGAAGGGAGTCGATCAGCTGGCTCAGGAGGGAGCTATCCAGGTATACAGGAACCAATACAACGAAGTAGTTGTAGGTGCTGTAGGTCAGCTTCAGTTCGAAGTATTCGAGTACCGACTGAAGAACGAGTATAACGCAGCTATAAGAATGGACCGCCTTGACATGAGCGTCGTAAGATGGCTGGGTGAGGGCATGGATCTTGAACATGTCAAGGATGTTATAGATTCCAGACAGATGCTGGTCTTCGACCATTTCCAGAGACCGCTTCTTCTCTTTGCAAATCAGTTCACTCTGAACTATTTCCAGGAAAAGCACGAGGATATCAAGCTGGTTGAAGCTCTTGATGTGGTCAATAAATACTGATAATAAAAAATCCGCATATCTTATGCGGATTTTTTTCTTGGGTTGGGCCCGGCTGTAAGCCGGGTTCTGTATTAGACGATCATCTATCTCGACTGCATA
>CAMNNG010000027.1 GCA_946545145.1 uncultured Bacillota bacterium | reverse complement strand
ATCAGTCTTCGCTTACTTTGAACTCGTCTTTTCCTGCTCCGCAGAGGGGGCATTCGAAATCATCGGGAAGATCTTCCCACTTTGTTCCCGGTTCTATTCCGTTGTCCGGATCTCCGGCTGCTTCGTCATATACCCATCCGCAAAGATCGCATTCATATTTCATGTCGTAGTCCTCCTTTTTGATTCTTTTTGCTTATTCTACCATACAGTGTCCATTCCGCACAATAGTTCTCCGGTCTGCTTACTGTGTCATATACAGATATACAGCCTCCGACAGATCCGCAACGTTCCTGTAGCCGATCTGCGCGCGGTTGACATCCTCCGTCATTATCACTATGGCGTATGTGCACTTTTTCGTCCAGACGATCGCCGAATCGTGTTCGTTCGTATTCAGCTCTCCCGTCTTGTTCGCTATCTTAACGCCTTCCGGTATCCCCGCCGGTATCTTGTTGACGTGGACCTGCTTCAGCATCTCGTCCAGGATCCTCTTCGAGGCCTTCTTCGATACGTATTTTCCATAATATATCTTGTCGAGCACCCGGCCCACATCGCTGACAGACGTGTAGTTCGCCGTGCCGCCGCCTTCCTTCGCCGCCACGTGCCTGGCTGTGCTTTTGTAGCCGCCGTCTTCGGCGAAATCATTGACCTTCGCTATGCCGGCGCTCTCGCTGCCCTTCCCGATGAAGCCTTCAAGATCCGTCCATGCGGTGTTGCTGCTCTCGCTGATCATGAGGTGAAGATCATCTTTTGAGTTCACATCCTCCTTGATGTTTCCCTTCTTCAGTTCGTCGAAATACGTACCCGCTACGAACAGCTTGATCAGGCTGGCTGAGATCATCTGCTTGTTGCCGATCACGAGGGTCTCTCCGGTGTCGAAGCACTTGACGTACATCGACCATGTGCCTTCGAAGTCCTTCGTCGTTTTTTTGAATACAGTTTTCAGTCCGTAAAGGTCGGGGACAGGCTCGTACTCCTCCGCCTCTCTCTTCTTGTCGGCGTCAAGCGCGTTCCGCATGCGTATGCTCATGTCTATGCCGGTGCTGAACACGGCCGCCTCCTTCGGCTCCGCCTTGCCGCCCATGACCGCCAGCATCCCGGCCTTTGCAAGGGCATCTATGGCCTCCCGGGCGTATTCGTCCGCCCTGGCTTTGTCGGTTATCTCAGCAGGCTTCGTTTCAGGAGCAGTAAGCGAAAGACGCTCCGAAGACGCAAGACGCCTCATCGCGACGATAAGGTCCTGGTTCGTGACCTTGTCCTCCGCCCCGAATTTTCCCTCCTTCGAAGGATAAAGAACATATTTCGAAGCGCACCAGTATATCGCTGTTTTTTCCTCCCCGCTCAGTTTGCTCTCATCCACGTCGGAAAACGGACTGCCGCACTCTTTCACATACCCTTCTCTCAGAGAGTCCTCATCTTCTCCGTCCTCCGGCTGGTATCCCCCGCTCACCGCGGCCCCGTAGAGCATCAGGGCAAGGTCGGTCTTCGTCATTTCGAGTCCGCCCTTCTTCGCCATCGACACCATGCCGTTCTCCTGGGCGTAGCGCAGCTTTTCTTTGTATGACATCTCATCGGGGTCGGGAGCTTTTTCGCCGAAGATCCCGTATCTTATAACGAAAAACTGCATCACGAAAACGACTGCAACGAGTCCTATCGAGATGAGATCTCTTTTGACGTTTCTCTTTTCTCTTTTAGCCGCCCGGTCTTCTTTTCGTGACACAGTTTCCTCCGTTATTATTCAGATATTATTATCCGTAGATGTCGAAACCGTGATAGTCATTTGTTTTTTCTACGATATACATCCTGAATACATCCGAAATGGTCTGCTTAAAGAGCAGCCTTGATAGCTTCGAACAGATCGTCATACTCTTCGAACGCCTGGATGTCAGGATAGTCCGCCTTGATCTGATCAGTCGTCCTGAACAGGAAGCCCGCTTTGCTGGCCTGGATCATGCCGAGGTCATTGAAGCTGTCTCCGGAAGCGATCGTGTCGAATCCGATGGCCTGAAGTCCTTTGACAGTCGATTTCTTGGAGTCATCTATACGCATTCTGAATCCCGTGATCTCTCCGTCATCTGCGATCTCGAGAGTATTGCACATGAGCATCGGGTATCCGAGTTTTTCCATGAGCGGCATAGCGAACTGATCGAAAGTATCGCTGAGTACTACTACCTGAGTGATCTCTCTGAGCTTGTCCATGAACTCTTTCGCTCCGGGCAGCGGATCTATCCTCGAGATAGTCTCCTGTATCTCTTTGATGCCGAGGCCGTGCTCTTTGAGGACGCCTATCCTCCACTGCATCAGCTTGTCGTAGTCCGGTTCGTCTCTCGTCGTTCTCTTCAGCTCCGGGATCCCGCTCTCCTCAGCGAAAGCGATCCAGATTTCAGGTACGAGCACTCCCTCCATGTCAAGGCATACGATATTCATTACTTCTCCTCCATTATTTTCAATTCTGTCATCTATCGTTTCTCAGATGTTCAATATGGTATCATACGGACCCGAAAAAATCTATCTGCTTTTTTCAACATTCACACCATCATCAAAAGACCGGCGTTGTTGCCCCTTTCGCGGCCTGCTTTTCTGTGTGAGAACAAAAGCCCGGGATTGCACCTCGTGCAGATATCGGTCACGCATATGTTCCCGTCTTTCACGCCTGCGTCTGTAAGCACGATCCGGTTCGCCTTCCACAGATCGAGCTTGTATTTCATCTCTTTTCCGTCCGGGGCAGGATAGCTGTCAGCTATGACTTCGTTTTCCCGGCCGGGAAAGCTTTTCCTGAATTCCGCGGCGACGTCTTCGCTTACTTCGTAGCAGGAAGCGCATATCGACGGTCCTATGCCGCAGACGATATCCTCAGGTCTGGAGCCGAACTCCTCTTCCATAAGACGGACCGTATTCTCTCCGATGCGGCCAACTGTGCCGCGCCACCCTGAATGGCAGACGCCTATGGCCTTTTTCACGGGATCGACCAGCATGACAGGAACGCAGTCGGCGCCGAAGACTATGAGGGCGAGCCCTCTCTCATTCGTCACCAGTCCGTCGACGTCTTTGAATCCCGGACGGACGATGCCCTTTCCCGCGTCTTCTTTATATACTCTTCTGACGTTCGTCGTGTGCTGCTGGTTCGTAGAGACGATATTTTCTTTCGTTGTCCCTATTACTGCTGTCAGTCTGTCGAAGTTCTCATAGACATTCTCCAGATCGTCTCCCATCGTGAAGCTCAGGTCCATGCTTTCGTAGATGCCTTTGCTGACCCCGCCCTCTCTCGTGCTGAAGCAGTGGCGGATCAGTCCCTGTTCTTCGAGTTTTTCAAATCCCTCGAACGTTAAAAAGCGGAGATTTGAACCATCTCCGTTTTTCATTGAATTTTCTCTCATTGCGCCTTGCGGCTTTCTTACAAACCCGATCCCGTGCATCATTATTTATTAAGAAATCTAATCAGATAAGCAATCGCAGCGATCGTTCCGATGCCCAGGATCACTACAGACATCATGGGTGTCATTCGTGATTCCCCCTTTTCCTATCGATCCAGTTCCTCTCTCCTCTTTCCCACAATTCTTGTGAACGATTCTACCACACATAGAAAAAAAAATCATCAAACGCAGGGTATTTTAGTTTTTTTTAATCTTCGCATGGATAATATGGACCAACGAACTGATTTAAGACACTTGAACGAGAAAGGAAAGAACAGCATGGCAAAACAAACTTCTGCAGCAAAGACGCTCTTCCTGAAAGCATTTCTGACGGCTCTTCTGATAGCTGTCATGATCGCTGTCAGCGCATGCGGATCGTCTGATGAGAGCTCAGGTTCAGCTTCATCAGCCGGGTCCTCGAGCAGCAGCGCATCCACATCCGCCGAAGGATCGAGCGTGACATATAACTACGTATCGTCATCGGATCTCAAGGGGTCTGACGATTCATCCTCGGAGGAGCAGGAAAGCTCCCCGGGCGGCATGGGCGGTCCCAACACGCAGTCATACGACTATTCGGGAACGTACAGCGCTTCGCTTACTGCTGACAGAGAGGAAAAGTCTTCGGACGGCGAAGAACTCAGCGCAACTGAGTCCGACCAGAACGTCGCCCTCGCTCAGAACGGCGGGATGCTCGAGCTCCTGAACGCGACGCTCACGAAATCCGGATCGGATGACGACGGCGACAGATGCAACTTCTACGGGGCGAACTCATCGCTCCTGGCCGTAGGCGAAGAAACGACCGCTTACATATCGAAGAGCAGCATCTCCTCGACGAGCGACGGCTCCAACGGCATCTTCGCAACGGACAGCGCGACCGTCTACGCTTCGGACGTAGAGATAACGACCAGCGACTCGGACAACGCGCGCGGACTCGACGCCACATACGGCGGAACCATCCTCGCGGACGATCTTACGATCAGCACGGAAGGCGAGCACTGCGCGGCCCTCGCGACCGACAGAGGCGGCGGCTACATCTCAGTGACGAACAGTGAGCTTTCGACTAAGGGCTCCGGCTCGCCTCTCATCTATTCGACGGGCGACATCGAAGTAAGCGGAGTGACCGGAACGGCTTCGGGAAGCCAGATCGCCGGCATGGAAGGCTACAACCGCATCATCATATCGAACAGTGAGCTCGAAAGCACGAACGACGCTACGAGCGGCAGCGACCCGATCAAGAACGGAGTCATCATCTACCAGTCGATGTCGGGAGACGCCGATACTTCGACGGATGAGACGGCCGACTTTGAGGTCATCGACTCCAAGCTCAAGACATCGATCTCCGACGGAGCTATGTTCTACGTGACGAACACGAAGGCCAACATCGTCCTTTCGAACAGCACGCTCGACTACGACTCCGAGAACGTCGACTTCCTGGACGCAGTAGGAAACTCCTCCAACAACTGGGGAAATGAAGGAAGCAACGGCGGACAGGCGACAGTCACGGCCAGCCAGCAGGTGATCGCGGGCGACATCAAGGTCGACAGCATCAGCAGCGTGGATCTTTCGCTCACGAACGCGAGCAGTTTCACGGGTACTGTCAAGGGCGACGTGACCGAGGACAACGTAAATATCAGCATCAGCGAAGACTCGACATGGACGGTCACAGAGGACTGCACGGTCTCGAGCCTCGACGTAGCTGACGGCGGCAAGGTCGTTGACGCTGATGGAAAAACGGTAACGATCAAGAGCGGATCTGAAACTGTAGTCGAAGGCGAAAGCGACATCACTGTAACAGTATCCTCCGGCTATACGACGGACGGAAACGCAAAGAACGAGGCCGTCACAGTGAACGTTCTCGACAGATCCGAATTCGATGCGAAGTATGAGGCATCTACAGTTTTCGGAAAGTAAGGATCACAGCTTTGCGAGCATCTCCTGCATCGTGAGATGATATACGGGATGCACCCATCCCGGCGCGATCTCGGCCATAGGCCCGAGAACGAAATCGCGGTTCGCCATATCGGCGTGCGGGATGATGAGATCCTCATGTCTGAGGATGAGATCATCATAAAGAAGAATATCGACATCAAGAGTGCGGGGTCCCCAGCGGACCTCGCGCTTTCTGTCTGCGGCCTGCTCTATATCATGGCAGAGATCCAGAAGCGCGAACGGATCGAGGATGGTCTCTATCATAACGGCGCCGTTCAGGAAGTCGTCCTGCTCGACCCCGCCGTACGGCTCAGTCTCTATGAATGATGATACTTTGAGGACGCTGACGTCACTGCTCGCCTCAAGCGCGGCTACGGCTCCATCGAGGAAAGCCCTCTTGTCGCCCATGTTCGATCCGAGAGCGAGGAAGGCTGTATGGCGTCCTCTCTCGACGGTGACGCTCGCGTTGCCGAAGCTGTGCGGTATCGGAGCGTGAGGCTTTTTGACGGTCAGACGGAGGCTGTGGATCTTCGCGTGCTTTGAAAGAAGCATCCTCGCAAGCCCCTCGGCGCATGATTCGATAAGATCGAACCTATTATCCGTCATGAAGCTGACGATGTCGTCCGTGACCTCGGCGTAGTTGATCGTCTCTTCGAGATCATCGGTCCGGCCCGCCTTCGATATATCGCATCTCATATCGACGTCGATATAGAAGTTCTGACCTCTCCACTTCTCTTCCTCCATCACGCCGTGATAAGCGTACACCTCTATATCCCTGAGACTGATCACGTCTCTTATCATCTGATCCATCATTGCTTTTGTTTCCTCGTTCTTCTTTCCGGTTTCTATTCTCTATCAGCACTGCCCTGTCCGGCCTGCGCTATCTGCCTGCGGCTATGACCGCCTCTGTCATCTTCAGAGCTCTCATATTCTCTTTCACGTCATGGACCCTGAAAAAGCGGCAGCCCTTCATCATGCCGATGACAGTCGTGGCTATCGTCCCCTCCAGCCTCTCGTCGGACGGAAGGTCCAGTGTCAGACCGATCATCGACTTTCTTGATGTCCCAAGCAGAACGGGATAGCCCATGGCCGTCAGCCTCTCGAGCTGCGCCGTCACGGCGAGGTTGTCCTCATATGTTTTCCCGAAGCCGATGCCCGGGTCCAGCATTATCTTTTCTTTATCTATGCCCGCTTCTTCGGCAAGGCCGAGCGATCCTTCAAGGTCGCTCAGAAGCTCCGCCATCAGGTCGGTATATCCTGCTTCTTCTCTGTTGTGCATCAGGCAGCATGCCGCCCCCGCCTTCGCGATGACGCCCGCCATATCCGGGTCGTACTTCAGCCCCCAGATATCATTGATCATGTCGGCTCCCGCAGCGAGCCCCGCCTCTGCCACTTTGCTCTTGTAAGTATCCAGCGATACGGGAAGATCGAGGTCCCTCTTCACTGCCTCGATCACCGGGGCGACGCGCTCCGCTTCCTCCTCGTCAGAGATCTTTTCATAGCCGGGCCTCGTCGACTCGCCGCCTATATCGATTATGGCGGCTCCCTCTTCAGCCATCTGAAGAGCGCGGGCGCGGGCCCTGTCCAGTGTGTTCCACTTCCCGCCGTCCGAGAACGAATCCGGCGTCACATTGAGGATCCCCATTATGTAATATCCGTTTTCAGTATCGAAATCCTTTTTCCCTATTATCATGCTTCCGACCTCTCCTCGCACTGCCGCTTCCGGCTCAGACCGTTATCTTCATGTTCTTCTTTTCATCGGGCCACTTGCATGTGGCTTCAGCCTCGCACGCGTAGCACGGCCTTGAGAGTTTGTCGGCCTTTTTCAGTAAGCGGGCAAGGACTGCTCCTTCGTCCATATCGTCCGTACCTCTGTGCCCCTCTATCGCGCAGCAGATCATATCCGTCTCTTCTGCCGCGTATCCGCATGCAGGCAGGACCTCTCGCGCGATCATCACCGACGCCTCATCGTGAGGAGTCCCGTCCTCATACTCTCTGGCCCTTCCTATATCGTGGAGCAGGGCCGCAGCGTACATTAGCTCTGTCAATTCAGGATGAGCGTCCGCGGCTCCTTCTTCCAATAAAAATATCCTGCCGATACGGGCGACATCAAGAAGATGCCCCATTCCGTGGCGGCAGTATATCCTGTCTTTTTCAAGTTCATCTATCTTTGCGAGTTCGGAGGCGAACAGTCCGTTCGCCCTTATTTTCTCGACTCTGTCAGCAAGCTCCATACCTGCTCCTTATTTTGCTCCGACCATCCACATCACACGGTTGACGAGAGCCTTGTCCTCTTTGAATTCACCTGTGCAGAAGTACGACATCGTAGTCGTGCCCGGCTTTTTGATGCCGCGCATCGACATGCACATGTGCTCTGCTTCAATGATGACCATGACGCCTTTGGGCTTCAGGCTCTTCTCGAGAGCGTGGGCGATCTGGCTCGTCATCCTCTCCTGGATCTGGGCCCTTCTCGCATAAGCCTCTACAGTGCGTGCCAGCTTACTGAGTCCTGCGACCTTGCCTTCCGGTATGTAAGCGATATGCACCTTGCCGAAGAACGGAAGAAGATGATGCTCGCAAAGCGAATGGAAGGTGATGTCCTTCTCGAGGACGATGTCGTTGCTCTCGCACGAGAACTGGACTTCGAGCGCCTTCTCTGCCGCTTCGTCAGTTCCCGAGAACAGCTCTTCGCACATGCGCGCTATCCTGTTCGGCGTCCTGACGAGTCCTTCGCGGTTCGGGTCTTCTCCGACAGCTTCGAGGATCATTCTTACGGCTTCTTCGATTTTTTCTTTATCTACCATTTCTGTCTCCTTATTCACATAAATCGGGTCGGGTCATATATATTATACCCTCCGGCCCGGCGGACGTTTTTTATCTATCAGAACTGCTTTTCCCGCCATTTTGACTTTGTGCATGAAAAAAACGGGTCCAGCGCCCCGTCCGGTATAAGCAACGGGATGCGGCATTGCACACCGCGGCACCATCATGTGCCTTCGTTTCCGGATCAACTCCCTGTTTCCGGAACACTTGTACGCGTGCAGCCTACTTTGCCTGAAATTACTTATATCCTATATCATAAACCCCGCGATTGCAATAGCAGCGGTGATGAATCATATTCGCCTGTTTGATGAGCCTTTTTGCATGTTGCTCCGCCGCGCCCGCCGGAATGTCGCCAGGCCCCTGTCACCTGAGATCGGGGTGACAGTTTCCACACGGCCTATAGCCCTCGGCCTCCAGTTCCTCTGCCGTTCCGGTGTATTCTCTCCTGTTCTTGTCTTTGATCTGGCTGACCGAGCTGCATGACGGCAGGTGGTATCTCTTCCTGTTCGTATTCAGGATGTACTTTCTGATCTCGCCGCTTCCGGCGGCCTCTTCATTCTGATCTTCCTGGCCGGCATCTTCGCCCTGCGCGGCGCTCTCTTCCGCTTCTTCCTTTGAGGCGCTCTCTTCGCCTGAGACAGCCGCAGCTGCGCCTTCCGCGAGATGGTTCTCTCCTGTCATGTAGTCGATCTCGACATCAGGCTGGACGTTAAAGCAGAACACATTGAAGGATACTCTCTCTCCTCCGTCATCTACCGAAAGAGCCTCGAGCTTCACTCCGCGGGCGACGAGCTCTTCGCCCACGAATACGGGAGTCGCCCTGTAGAGGACGCTTCCCCCTGTCGTCCTGACATAGTCCGCCGCGATGTTCTCGTAAGGCAGCATCCCTTCGACGTTCATGTACCTGGTTCCCGTGATGAGGTTCCTCTCCTCGGCGTTCTCACCCGTCAGCTGCCATCCTATGAGGTGGCAGCGGTTATAGAGGTAACCCCCGTCAATGAAATCGTACTTTGACTCGGAGATCTTCTCAGGCCATCCCGACGGCCTTACCATACCTATTGACTCCCTCTCTCCTTCCGGCATCGTATCCGGACTGACGCATGCCGTGACGGGTCCGCATCTACCAAGATCATCTATCGGTGAAAGGTTTTCTTCTCCAAGCGCCTCTGCTTCCGATACTCCGTCGGTGCTGACGGAGTCATCAGATGGAACGGAGCGGTCTCCTGCAGATGGCGCCTGTCCGTCTTTTTTCGCTTCCTCGATCTCTTCGGCCGTGAACTCCGGCTCTCCCCCGTTCAGCTCCGCCGAAGGCTCGCCCTCATACTCCGGGATAGACTCTTCGTCCATAGCTCCCGAATTGTCTATGGGCTCCGCATCCGAAAAGACGGCAGAAAGGTCTGCCGAAGCGGAAGAGGAGCTCCTCGCTCCGCCCTCTGCGCCTTCTCCGTCAAATATGCTGCAGCCGCTCATCAGAAACGCAAAGCAGGTCATCACCGTGATGATGACCGCTGCTGTTACTATCTTTTTCCTAATACCTGAATTCCTCATATCTTTCATCCCTGCAGGTATTTTACCACAGAGCGGGCCCCTCCTGCTCACGCATTTCACGCCTGCGGCAAAAGCGGAAATCTTTTGACATATATGAATGTATGAGAGTGTGATATAATGCCGCTATGAGATCAACTATTCGAAGAAGGACTTATCAGGCAATATACAGACTCCTCGACCGCGTGTCTCCCATAGACACAGACTGCGGCCAGCTTTGCGGCGCAGCCTGCTGCATGGGTGACCCCGAAGGCGAAGAGACCGTCGGTATCTATCTTCTGCCCGGCGAGGAAAAGCTCCACAGCAAGCATGATGAATGGCTCGACTGGTCGGAGGACTATGCGGAAGACTACGAGTTTCCCGACTCCTGGACCGGTAAGGTCTGCTTCATCAACTGCAAGACGCCGCCTCACTGTCCGCGTGAGAAGAGGCCGATCCAGTGCAGGACCTTTCCGCTTACTCCGCACATCGACGAGGACGGCGAGCTCAGCCTGATATACAACGATCTCGACCTTCCCTACGCATGCCCTCTCATCTATGAAGCAGTGCCGCTGAACGATGACTTTGTCAGGGCGACTCTTACAGTGTGGAAGCACCTGATCCGCGACCCTCTCATCTACGATCTGGTCAAAATGGATTCCGAAGAGCGCGGCGAATAATCTTACAATTCTGAATAATCTCCTACACGTTGAAAATTCAAGCTGAAAGTGTTACAGTAGCCCTTGTATGTTATGTATAAGAAAAATGTATATAGGGTTATAGACATCGCCTATATGCATGAGTGGAACATGAAAGGAGTACATCATGTCAGAAAGAAGATTCGATACCAACTGCGTTCAGGCAGGCTATACGCCGGGCACGGGTGACCCTCAGGTCCTCCCCATAGTCCAGAACACGACTTACAGATACTACAACGCGGCGGACGTCGCGGCGCTTTTCGATCTCGATAGTGACATGTTCATGTACTCCAGGATAGGTCACCCTGACGAAGACGCTCTCGAGAAAAAGCTCACCGCCCTTGAAGGCGGAGCTGCCGCTGTAGCCGCTTCGTCAGGCATGGCTGCCATCTTCCTTACGATCAGCACGCTCTGCAAGGCTGGAGATCACATCCTCGCAAGCCCGAGCATCTACGGAGGAACATTCAACCTGTTCAACATGACGCTCAAGAGATTCGGCATCGATGTCACATTCATCGATCAGAATTCGAGCCTCGAAGAGATCGTTGCCGCTGCCCGTCCCGAGACGAGGCTGCTGTTCGGTGAAACGATCGCGAACCCGGCTCTGCACGTCCTGGACTTTGAAAAGTTCTCGGCGGCTGCAAAAGAGATCGGCGTTCCCCTCGTCATCGACAACACGCTGGCATCGCCCTTCCTGTGCCGTCCGATCGAGCACGGCGCTGACATCGTCATCCACGCAACGACGAAGTGGGCTGACGGTCAGGCGACATCCATGGGCGGCGTCATCATCGACTCCGGAAAATTCGACTGGAAGAAAGACAACAAATATCCCGAGATCACAGAGCCGGATGAAAGCTATCACGGCCTGAACTTCTATGAAAAATTCGGCCCCGCAGCCTTCGCGATGAAGGTCAGGGTCTGCGCCCTCAGAGACTTCGGAAGCTGCATCGCTCCGATGAACTCATGGCTTACTTTCCAGGGACTGCAGCATCTGCACGTCCGCATGAGACGCCACTCCGACAACGCTCTCGCTCTCGCGAAGTTCCTCGAAAACCACCCGAAGATCGACTGGGTATACTACCCGGGTCTCGAAGGGAACGAGAACTACGAACTCGCTCAGAAGTACCTCCCGAAGGGAGCAGGCGGCGTCATCTCCTTCGCGGTAAAGGGCGGACGCGCTGCAGGAGAAAAGCTTCTTGAGAACCTGAAGCTCGCGAGCGTAGTCGTCCACGTAGGCGACATCCACACATGCGTCCTTCACCCGGCGAGCACGACGCACAGACAGCTCTCCGAAGAGGACCAGCTGGCGGCCGGCATCGACCCGGGCCTGATCAGAGCATCTGTAGGTCTTGAGGATATCGAAGATATCAAGGAAGACTTCGACCAGGCGCTGAACGCGATAGACTAGATATAACTGACATAAAGACATCTAAGGAGGACTGAAAATGCCTATAATCATACCGAACGATCTTCCGGCGACCGACATTCTGAAGAGAGAGAACTTCTTCGTTATGAGTGAAGGCCGTGCGGGAACGCAGGATATACGAACACTTGAGATACTCGTCGTCAACCTCATGCCGACGAAGATAGCTACAGAGACTCAGATAGCCAGGATGCTGGCCAACTCGCCCATCCAGGTGAGACTGACGCTTCTGAGAACTGAGACTCACCAGCAGACGCACACATCGCAGAAGCACCTCGACACGTTCTACAAGACGTTCGACGAAGTCAAGGACCGCCGCTTCGACGGCATGATACTGACAGGAGCTCCTCTCGACTTCGTCGACTTCGAAGACGTCGACTACTGGGATGAGATCACGAAGATCATGGACTGGTCGCAGAAGAATATATACACGAACTTCTATCTCTGCTGGGGAGCGTTCGCGGCGCTGTATTACTACTTCGGCATACACAAGACGATCAATCCGGGCAGGAAGAAATTCCTCGGCATCTACGAGCACAAGGTCACCAGAAGGCACAACCCGCTGGTCCGCGGATTCGACGAGTACTTCATGTCGCCCGTATCCAGAGCATGCTACGTCAAGAGAGAAGAAGTCCTCGAGCATCCTGAACTGAGGATCCTGGCTGACAGCGAAGAGACAGGCCCCGCACTGATCTCGACTGAGAACGGAAGACAGATCTTCATGCTCTGCCACAACGAATACGGCCGCAACACTCTCGCGGAAGAATACTGGCGCGACCGCAACAGCAAGGGAATCGATGTAGATGTCCCGGTCAACTACTTCAAGGACGATGATCCGGACGGAGAGATCCGCCTGACATGGAGGTCCCACGGAAACCTCCTTTACTCGAACTGGCTCAACTACTACGTATATCAGGAATCGCCGTACGATTACCTGACGAACAAGAATGCAGACTGGGTCAACTACGAAAGAGACCGCCAGTAAGC
>CAMNNG010000026.1 GCA_946545145.1 uncultured Bacillota bacterium | reverse complement strand
AAGAGGCTCACGTGACGAACTACTACAACGGAGAGCCCATCAGCATACCCCTCGACGTCAGGTACGCGCCGGCGAAGAACGCTCAGATATATTTCAAGAAATACAGCAAGAGCAAGACGGCCCTCATCGAAAAGCAGCGCCAGCTCGAGCAGACAGACACGGATATTACATATCTCGAGTCCGTTTCCTCTTTCATTGAGAACGCGTCTGCAGTCGAAGACCTTGATGATATCAGGGCTGAGCTCATCGAGCAGGGTTACGTCCGCGCGAGGAAGCAGAAAGGCCGCGCCCAGAAGCCGAAGATGAGATTCATCGAGTACAGATCCTCGGGCGGGCACCGCATACTCGTCGGCAGGAACAACAAGGAGAACGACCAGCTTACTCTGAAGAAGGCGGCGAGGACGGACATTTGGTTCCACACGAAGGACATCCCGGGATCGCACGTCATACTCTTCCCTGAAGGCCGCGAGGTCGACGACGCCAGCATGCTCGAGGCAGCCAACATCGCTGCGTGGCACAGCAAGGCGCGCACCTCTTCGAACGTCCCGGTCGACTACACAGAAGTGCGCCACGTAAAAAAGCCCTCCGGAGCCAAGCCGGGAATGGTCATCTTTACGGACAACCGCACCCTTTACATGACTCCGAAGGACCCTTCGGATCTCAAAGTATGATCACTCTTTTTCGAAAGTGAGAGCCATTCCGGAATAATTCATCACGAGATTTCCGTTATCATCTTCGGTCAGCTCGAGCTCCTGCTCGCTGTCCTCTATTTTGATACCGTTCTCCGTCTCGCTCCACTTGCCCGACTGTTCCTCGCCCGACACGAGCAGATCTATCGTTCCGTCGTCGTTGAGGGTGAATGAGAATTCTCCGCCCAGAGCATCTTCTACTCCGATCTTGAATCCCGAGTACTCAGCCGTCGTGGCCTGCCATTTGCCAAGGTACTTGCTGCCGGACATGTCTGTCCCTCCGCAGCCTGCCGCGAATACGCATGTCGCGATGACTGCGATGCAGCACAGCGTTGCTAATATCTTTTTCATAAAACAAACCTTCCCGTTTTAGATTTGTCTATATTTTAGCAAATCTGTGTTTTCATGTAAAACCATGCTTTAGTTTTTGCTTACTGACCGGGCCCCTACGGCACGAAACGGCATTTCAACCGCACGAAACGCGATTTCAACGGATTTTTGTTGAAATCCAAATATTGGAAGCGTAACATGATACTTACCCTTTGAACACTCCCGGGGGACGGCTGCTAGTGTACTTTGGAGGCATCTATGGAAGCGTTGAAGACCTACTACAAAGAGCCAAAGTGCAGCTTATGTGATCAGATCAGGAAAGCAAAGCCTTTCAAGGATGGATACATATGCGAAGACTGTCTGAAGTACGTTACAGCAAAACAGGGCTGATCGGATACCGACCGCCGGTGCCGCAGGCCTGCCGTCCCCGGGTCTCTCACCGGTTTCACCTGGATGACAGCCTGAATTTTTCGAGCATCTCCCGGAACTCCTCCGGAAGTTCGCTCCTGAATTCCATGTATTCTCCTGTTGCGGGATGGATGAATCCGAGGATATACGCATGGAGCATCTGGCCCATGTCCCTGTACTTCGACTTTGCGGGTCCGTAGACCGGATCGCCTATCAGCGGATGCTTCATATACGCCATGTGGACCCTTATCTGATGAGTCCTGCCGGTCTCCAGGCGGGCTTCGATCAGGGTCGCTTTTCCGAACCTTTCAAGAACGGTGTAGTTCGTCACCGCCCTCTTCGAGTTTTTTGTGGTGACCGCCATGCGCAGCCTGTTTTTCGGATCGCGTCCGATGGGAAGATCTATCCTTCCGCTGTCGTCTTTGATGTTGTCGTGGACCAGAGCAAGATAGGCCCTCGTCACGGAGTGCTCTGCGAGCTGGGCTGCAAGCGACTCGTGGGCCGCGTCGGTCTTTGCTATTACGAGAAGGCCGCTCGTGTCCTTGTCTATCCTGTGGACGATTCCCGGTCTTTCAACACCGTTTATCGACGAAAGCCTTCCGGCGCAGTGATACATCACGGCGTTGACCAGTGTCCCGTCCGGAGTGGTCTGCGCGGGATGGACTACCATTCCCTTCGCCTTGTCGACCACTAGAAGATGATCGTCCTCATATACGATGTCTATCGGGAGGTTCTCCGCCTTTACGTCGAGCTTTTTCGGTTCGGGCACGATGATGCGTATCTCGTCGCCTTCCCCGACCTTCATTTTCTTGGAATCACAAACAGCGCCGTTCACCTCGACGGCGCCCTCTTCTATGAGCCTCTGGATGCCGTTTCTGGACATCCCCTCTATTTCTGATGATAAAAAGGCATCGATCCTTTTTTCTGACGGACCGATGCCTGTGATCTTTATGATCTTTTCATTATCCACCGTATGTTCTCCCTCGGTTCAGTGCCGTGAACATGATGCAGAGGAACAGTACTCCTACCGTCACGCATATGTCGGCAAAAT
Organism: uncultured Bacillota bacterium; assembly: GCA_946545145.1. Lineage (GTDB taxonomy): Bacteria > Bacillota > Clostridia > Peptostreptococcales > Anaerovoracaceae > UBA3738. Next base: position 10,478 of record CAMNNG010000026.1, on the reverse strand, counting down.
TGAATACCGGTATGATATTGATATCGATATAGTCGATCACGTAGCCGTGCATCAGCCTGTCGATCAGGTTTCCTTCGGCACCGCCAAGCACCAGCGCTATGAACGTCTGCAGCAGAGGAGTCTCTCTGAATGCAAACAGGAAATAGAATCCCACTGCTATGATGGCTGCCGTTATACCCATAACGAGCTGCGGCTGATCAGCAAGGAAATTGAATGCGGCTCCGGTGTTGTGGACGTTCGTGATGACGAAAAGGTCCTCAACGATATATATCTTTTCTCCGACCGCGAGCTTTCCTTCCACCAGCATCTTCAGACACTGGTCGATAGCGACTATTATCACTATCATGATCAGATAGTACCAGAACGGATGAGCTTTGATGTTGGCCTGCGGCATCTGTCTTTTCTGAGGCGCGGCCGCCTTCGACGCGATTGACTCCTTTACGGGTCTCTGCTTTGAAGCCTTCTGCTCCTTCGACATCCTGGTCTTATGTTTTTTCTTACTCACTACTCTTCTCCCATATTGACGATGACTGTCCGTCTGTCTCCGTCTTCGGCTAACCCGGGCGCATCGGGTATCGAATCCGAAATTATGGTCGGCATGTCGAGTGTATCTGTCATTTTCTTAGCGGGCTGAAACTCGATGTCGTCAAACAGATCTTCCAGTCTCGTCACTTCTTCAGTTTCTACACTCTCATTTGCAGCTGTGTCAAGTTTCGCAAGTTCATCTTCAAGGAGCCTTCTGTATCTCTCCTTGAAGTTCTCCGCGGACTGCCTGACACGCTTGTTTTCTTCATCTATCCTTGCAGCTCTTTCTCTCGCCTCGCGAATGATAGAGTCCGCTTCAAGGCCTGCATTCCTGACAGCGAGCTGCGCTCTTTTGTCCGCGCTGCTCGAAATATCTCTCATCAGCTCCTGAGCCTGTTTGAGAAGCTTTTCGGCCTCGCTGTCCGTGCTCTGGTATCCGTCGACCTTCCTCTGAAGATCGGCGACCTGCGATTTCAGTTCTTCATTTTCTTTGAGAAGCTGCTCGAGATCGAGCGTGATGAGATCGAGGAACATATCGACCTCTTCATCCTTGTAGCCTCTCATCACCTTTGAGAACTGCTTCGTCTGTATCTCTTTCGGAGTGATCATCCTCTACCTCCAGCTATCGTTGTCCTTGCTGAAATCGAATCCTTTAGTATCAGGCGCATTTGCCGAAATATCGATGTTCTCCGGCGCGAACACGAAGATGTTGTTTGCGACTTTCTGGACCGTGCCGTTCAGTGCGTATGTAGCACCGCTGAGAAAATCGAATATCTTTCTTGCTGTATCCGAATCGATCTTTTCAAGGTTGATTATGACGGGTTTTCTCGCCTTGAGCGAATCGACGAGTTTGGGGCATTCTTCGAAGCCCGCAGGCTCAGTAACCACCATTTTCATAGCATCGACCTCCTTCTGCATGGACAGGACCTTGTCCCTCGTCCTCTGCGAATAATTGTTTCTCGGTTCGACGTTTCTCGGCTCGACGCGCTGTCTTTCCATCTGAGAAACGACAGGTCTGACATCCTCTTCAAGATAGTCATCTTCATCGTATTCCTCAATACCTACAAGATCTTTGAACTTATCAAAAACGCCCATGTGTTTTCCCTCCTGCTCACTTGTTAATATACTCTTGTGCCGAATATGCCCGTTCCGACCCTGATAAGGTTGGAACCTTCTTCCATAGCTGTGACATAATCATGCGTCATGCCCATCGAGAGATATTCAAAGTCTACCATCTCTCTTTCGTCACCGGCATATCCGTCATACATTTCCTTTACCTGTGTGAAATATCCTCTTATTTCTTCGGGATCGTCCGCGTACGGAACGACCGTCATCAGACCCTTGATCCTAACGTTCGGGCAATTCTCTGTCACGTCATCTATGAGACCCTTCACTTCGTCCTTCGAAACGCCCCACTTGCTCTCCTCATCAGCAATGTTCACCTGGATGAGGATGTCCATGAGCTTTTCGTGCTGCCCGGCCCTCTTGTTGATCTCCTTTGCCAGTTTGAGAGAATCCACCGAGTGGATCAGAACGACCTTGTCTATGATGTACTTGACCTTGTTCGTCTGAAGATGTCCTATCATATGCCAGCGAACCGGCTTGACGCTGTCGTACTTGTCCAGTATCTCCTGGACCTTGTTCTCTCCTATATCCGTAACGCCGCAGTCGATCGCCGTATTGATCTCCGCAGGCGTATGCGTCTTCGTTACAGCAACGAGAAGGACTCCGTCCTTCATTTCACTTCTTACGTTTTCAAGATTAGCCTTGATGTCGACCATTTTCATCACTCCTGTTTCGGGTCATATCTATTTGGGGTCAGTAAGCACCTCGTCGTAAGCCTTGACCGTATTCACCGGCTCACCGTCCTCGTTGAAGAACTGCGTCTCCGCTACGACCGTCTTCTCCCCGTCAGACGCCAGCGTCTTGACCTCGCGGAATACGTACTCTCCCGTCGTCGTCTTGACATAGCATCCGACCTTTTTCTTCTGCGTCGTCAGGCATCTGTTGCTGATGAGGAGCCCTTCCATATCGGTCGTGACTATCTCAGCTTTGCATGCCCTTATCTTCATCAGATCCTTGTAATACCTGTTCGTGGCGACCACGATCCTGTATCTGTCGCCGTCCTGATCGATAGAATACACACTGGCATCGACCGTCGCATCTTCGAAGGCGATCTTCACGCTCCTGCCCTTTTCGAAGTTGTTGATGTCGTCCGATTCTATCCAGCAGAGAAGGTACCACTGGCTGTTGTCCGCTATCTTGTAGATCGGCTCTCCCGCGTGAGCTCTTTTGCGTTTGAGGTCCTTGGGCGCGCTGTCGATCCCCTTGACGTCGCTGTAAGCGACTTTTCTCATGTTCCCGGGGCTGAGAAGCGCCTCATATCCGTCGATATAGCACGAAAAGATGCCTTTTCTCTGCGCCTTCTGATTGGTATCCTCGATGAGCTCCTTGCCGAGCCGTTCTCTTATTCCTTTGTATTTTGCGCCGCTGTCATGTATGTCATCGCCTTCACCGCCCTTTTCGGATGCCGTGAAGTCTACTACCTTGCTGCCCCGTTTTACCAGGGATCCCTCTTCGACGAAGCCCTTCATGGTGCCGTCCTTTGCGGCCTTGTAGCACGTCTCGTCCCTGACGACCCATGCCTCGACCGGTACCGACACCCGGAGCTCGCCGTACTCCAGGATCTCAGTGCCTGTAAGCGCGCCCGTGACGCGCGGCACTACCTCTATCACAATATACAGAGCCACCACGAGCAGTATGAATATGACTACGGTTTTTCTGTTCAATTTGGCCATTTTTTAATATCTTTTTTCCCCTAAAGATTCTACACCATCATTTGAACTTTTCCAATACGGTTTTTTCATCCTTTGCGAGCCCGTCAGCCTTTTTGAGGAACGCCTCGAAAAGGTCAGGCCGCCTTTCTTTCGTTATCTCGAGAGCCTTCTCGAAACGCCACAGATAGATATTCCTGTGATGGCCCGAGAGAAGCACCTCCGGAACCTGCATCCCTTCGTATTCTCTGGGATGGGTGTACTGCGGATACTCGAGCAGCCCGGAGTATATGGATTCCTCCAGCGCCGACTCCTCCGAAGAGAGGACTCCCGGAAGCATCCTCACGACAGAATCGATGAGGACTACCGCCGCAGGCTCTCCTCCTGTCAGGATATAGTCGCCGATGGATATCTCCTCGATGTCCCATTTTTCGAGGATCCTCTCGTCTATACCTTCGTAGTGACCGCAGAGTATGACGAGGTCCTCTTCAGCTGAAAGCTCCGTTATCTTTTCCTGATCGAGCACCCTGCCCTTGGGCGACATGTACACGATCTTTTTATTGCCGGCGTCGATATCACGGAACGCCGAAAAAACAGGATCAGCCATCATGACCATCCCCTGGCCTCCGCCGAATGGATAGTCATCCGTCCTGTTGTGTTTGTCCTTTGTATAGTCACGGATGTCGATAAATGAGATATCGACTATACCGTTCTGTCTCGCTCTTCCTATCATGCTGTGCTCGAGAGGCGAGAACATCTCCGGAAAGAGCGTAAGCACCTGGATATTCATCCTATATCTCCTCCAGCCCTTCCGGCAGTTTCACTGTTATCTTCCGCCCGTCTGTGTCGACATCGAGGATGAACTCATCCACGCCCGGAATGAGCAGGTCCGCCGCCTTCTTTCCGTCCGCATCCTTCCTCGATACGATATACAGATCCTGAGCCGTATTCGTCTGGACGTCCTTCAGTTCGCCCAGTTTTCTTCCTTCTTCATCTACTACATCAAAGCCGACTATGTCCCTGACATAGTACTGTCCGTCTTCAAGCTCCGGAAGATCGTCCTCATCCATGAAGACGAATTTTTCCTTCATAGCCTCGGCGGCGTTCCTGTCGTCAACACCCTCGAGTTTGAGAAGGACGCTTCCCGCCTTGTATCTGACGTCTTCGATGTAGTATTCCGTGAGATCTTCGCTTACTGATCCACCAACGAGGATGCTTTCAAGCATCTCAAAGCGGCCGGGATCATCCGAATAGCTGATGATCTTGACCTCGCCTTTGATGCCGTGAGCATTCACGATTTTTCCTATTTTGATATCTGCCATATCCACCTGGCGGGCCTTCCGCCCGCAAGTCCAATGATGTCAAAAAGGCACATATTGTTCATATGTGCCTTTGCCAGTCACTGTACTATTTCGACTACGACTTTCTTGTTTGCTTTGACAGCCGCTGCTTTAACGACAGTCCTGATCGCCTTCGCGATCCTTCCCTGTTTTCCTATGACTTTCCCCATATCGTCTGCGGCGACTTTTAGCTGTACGACCGTTACGTTCTTGTCTGTATGCTCCGTTACGCTGACTGCCGACGGATCATCTACCAGTGACTTCGCGATTTGTTCAACTAATTGTACCATTCGCTTTCACCGCTTTCTTTACTGGAGAATACCTGCTTCTTTGAAGAGAGCCTTTACTCTGTCTGTCGGCTGTGCGCCGTTTGCAAGCCACTTCTGAGCCTTTTCAGCGTCGATCTTGATCTCGTTGGGCTCCTTCAGGGGATCGAAGTATCCAAGTTCCTCGATGAATCTGCCGTCTCTGGGCTTTCTCGAGTCAGCTACGACTACTCTGTAAAAAGGCTTTTTGTTAGCTCCCATTCTCTTCAGTCTGATCTTGACCATTGTTTGTTTTCCTCCGTTTCGATTGTTTGTATTTCGTGGACCTTCAGGTCCGGCTTGTTTGTGTCTTATCGACTATTTATCTGAAGAAGTTCGGAAGTCTTGCTCCCGGCTTCATCATCTGCTTCATCATCTTTTTCGACTCTTCGTATTTCTTGATGGTGCTGTTGACCTTGCTGACCTGCACGCCGCTGCCTGCAGCTATCCTCTTTCTCCTGCTCGCGTTCAGGATCGAAGGATTCCTTCTCTCCTCCTTTGTCATCGAGCGGATGATCGCCTCCATCATTACGAACTCTTTTTCGCCCTTCTCGATATCGACGCTCTTCATCGCCTTGGTGTGCTGTCCGGGAAGCATCGACAGGATCTTCTCGAGACCGCCCATGTTCCTGACCTGCTGCATCTGATCGAGGAAGTCCTCGAGGTCGAACTTGTTCTTTCTGATCTTCTTTTCGAGCCTGGCCGCTTCTTCCTCGTCGAACTTGCTCTCAGCCTGCTCGATAAGGCTCATCATGTCGCCCATGCCCAGGATCCTCGAAGCCATACGCTCCGGGTGGAACGGCTCGAGCTCGTTCATCTTTTCGCCCATACCGACGAACTTGATCGGCTTGCCCGTTACCTTCTTGACCGAGAGCGCAGCTCCGCCTCTGGAGTCGCCGTCCATCTTCGTCATGACTACGCCGTCGATTCCGAGCTTGTCGTTGAAGCCCCGGGCTGCGTTGACAGCGTCCTGACCTGTGAGGGCGTCGACCACGAGCAGTATCTCGTGCGGTTTGACGATCCTCTTGATCTTGGCCAGCTCTTCCATCAGAGCCTCGTCTATCTGCAGACGACCGGCCGTGTCTATTATGAGAACGTCATAGCCTTTCTGCTGGGCCTCTTTGAGCGCAGCCAGCGCTATGACCTCAGGTTCTTTCGAAGTTCTCAGCGTGTATACCGGAGTGTTGACCTGCTTTCCGACAACCTCGAGCTGGTCGATGGCCGCCGGTCTGTAGATATCGCATGCGCACAGCATCGGCTTTTTGCCTGTCGTCTTGAGCCAGGAAGCGAGCTTTCCGCAGGTGGTCGTCTTACCGGTACCCTGCAGACCCACCATCATGATGACGGTGACCTGGGATGACGAGAACGTGAGCTTGCTGCCCGCGCCGCCCATGAGATCCGTAAGCTCCGCGTCGACGATCTTGATGACCTGCTGCGCAGGTGTGAGGCTCTTCATTACCTCTTCGCCGAGCGCCTTCTCCTTGACGGAAGCGACGAACTCCTTGACCACCTTGAAGTTGACGTCCGCCTCCAGCAGAGCGAGCTTGACTTCTCGCATCGCGCTGTCTATATCTTCCTCCGTGAGCGATCCCTTGCCCTTAAGGCCCGAGAACACTCCGTTCAGTTTTTCGGATAATCCTTCAAATGCCATTTGCTTTCTCTTTTCCTATCGTTCCCGCTCTGACTACCTTTGTCAGTAGTCCAGGGAATCGATAATATCCTTTATCTCATCGAGACCGCTGTCGATGTCGCGGCCCTCTGTCTTTCTTTTTTCACGGATCGAATCGATGATCCCGTCGATCCTCGTGACCGCCGCGCTCGTCTTCTCGAACCTCTCGACGAGGCCGAGCTTTTCTTCGTAGGTCGCGAGCGCTTCCTGCGCGTTCTTCAGAGCATCGTGCACGCCCTGGCGGCTGATCCCGAACTCTTCGGCGATCTCCGAAAGCGACAGGTTCTCCTCGTGATACAGCTGCATGACTTCGCTCTGCCTCTTCGTGAGAAGAGCTCCGTAAAAATCGTATTCAAGACTGAGTTTCGTATCGCTGTTCATCCGTCTTTCGATGCTCCTGCATTTTTCGCATGTCAAGCCGCTCGGCTTGTCACCTCACGTAGACTACCACAGTAAGCAGGCAGTGTCAAGCATTTTTGCTTGTCAGCTCGTCATTGTTCCTGAGGGGCTGCTTCATTGAACTGGATGCTTTCTTTTCCATTCTCAAAAATGACTATTCTCACCGGATTCTCGTCGCTGTCATATATCCCCGAAAGCCAGCAGCCTATCTTCCTGAATCTGGATCCGAGTCCGATGAATCCGGCGTCAAATTCCGGATCGGACAGGCAGCTCATCAAACATTCATTTTCCTTGAACGGGATCCTGAACAGATGCCCTTTCGCTACCGGGTTTCCCGCGCCGATGTCAACGATCTTCATACCGCCGAAAGCCGTTAGTTCAAGTGTGTAAGCAGAGTTTCCATCGACCGACTCATAATCGCCTTCCCAATAGTTGAAACTGATATAGTTATATATGCAGACTGCAGCAGCTATAGCTATGATCAGCACCGCTGCGGCCGCCGCAATTATCATCACTTTCTTTTTTCTACCCATGATGCCACCTCCTCAGCTGTCTTTTCTATCTGTTCTTTGTTTTCTATCTTCGCTTTGCCGTCGCCCTTCTGCTTTCCATAATCACCAAAGCCGGCGTGGTTTCCTCCTTCGATCACGATCTCATTCGCATCTTCGGGCCAGAACTTTTTTCCTTCTCTGTAACTATCCTTATCCAGGACTCTGTCTTCGCTTCCATATATCGAAAGGAGCCTCATGTCACCCGGCAGCTGTTTTGCCGGATAGGAGCCCAGTAGCACGATACCGCTGAACATGAAGTCATATTCGGCCGCTGTCATCGAAGCCGCTGCGCCGCCGAGGGAGTGCCCTCCAATGTACCATTCAGCATATTCGTGATCCTCCGCGGGCCTGACTGCCGCCGATCTGTGAAAGAGCGCGAAATTCGCCGGGCAGCTGACGAGAAAACAGTCGATCCCTTTCTCAGCCAGTTCCTTCATCAGCGGAGCATAAGCTTCCTCCTCCACCTTTGCTCCCTGAAGGAAAACAAACGCTCTCTCATCTCCGGGTCCGTCGAAGAAATACCTGCCGTTCTCTCTTACGACTTTGACACCGCCGTCAGATTTGCCAGGTGATTCCTGTATAACGTCCCATGCCTCCTGTTTCGCCATATAGCAGTCGCCGAAATATATGCTTACCAAAGATGCAGCGGTAAGCATAACGACCGCAATGCATAAAAACAGTTTCTTTACTTTACTCATTTTATTCATCCTCTGCTTCATCCGTTGCCATTTCGTGTGTTCGAACTATTTAATGTCACTATTTGGCTAATTATCATGAAGATTACACAAGAGTGTATCTCATCCGCCGGATTCTATTTTACGTAATCTGCTGATTTCGTCAATTATGCAAACCCAATACCAACATTAACTATTAACCTATATGCCTCTCCATATTCCTTTTAGCCAAAACCGGCTTCTACTATCCGCTTACACACGAAAACCGCCACGCGGGCAGAACAATCGTCTTGACTACCGGCAGCGGTTCGGGTTATCGTTTTATACGAACGTTGTCCGTCAACGGACCAACATTAACGAAAGGCATAACAATGGATAGAGAAACATTCGCAAAATATTTCGACCACACCCTGCTGAAGCCGGAGGCGACGCCGGATGACATACGCGCTTTCTGCAAAGAAGCAGCAGAGATAGAGCCGTATTCCGTCTGCGTGAACAGCAGATTCGTCGGACTCGCAAGAAAAACTCTGGATGAGGCAGGCGCAAAGGACGTAAAGGTCTGCTCGGTCGTCGGCTTCCCGCTCGGAGCGATGTCTAAGGAAGCGAAGGCTTTCGAAGCACAGCAGGCAGTAAGCGAAGGCGCAGAAGAGATCGACATGGTCATCATGATAGGATCCGTCAAAGCCGGATGCGAAAAGATGATCAAAGCAGATATAGCAGGTGTCAAAGAAACTATAGGAGACAAAACGCTCAAGGTCATACTTGAGACAGGTCTTCTTACAGATGAAGAAGTAGTCTTCGCGGCAAAGTGCGCCGTGCAAGCTGGAGCTGATTTCATCAAAACATCTACAGGATTCGGCCACGGCGGCGCCACTGTCCATCACATCGAACTGATGAAAGAGGCAGCGGCCGGAAAAGCGAAGATCAAAGCCAGCGGCGGCATCCGCGATCTGAGCACGGCGATGCAGATGATAGAGGCAGGAGCTGACCGCATAGGCGCAAGCGCGACGGTTTCCATAATAAATGAATATGTCGCCAAAAATGGCTGAACAGCCTGCTATCCGATGGATCGAACACAAAGAAATCAAACAAATCACGATAATAATGTAAGGATGGAGAAAACGATATGAAAAGACAGGCAAATGAAAAATCGATACTTAAGATAATGACATCGAACCTCGAAGACGGAGCTCTGAAAAAGGACTTCGTCCTTCCGGAAGATGAAAAAGTACCGGCAAGTGACGCCGTGATCACAGACGAGCAGAAAGCTGTCATCGCTGACGCGGTGAAAGACGCTTCCACAGGATATATCCAGGGAGGCGCAGATGCTCTGAGGGAACTTTCCACAGTCCTTCCGGCAGCCGCTGCAAAAGAATGCCTCCAGGAAGCCATCGCTGACAGCCAGGGCGGCCTCGACATGAACCAGCTCGTAAGGCTCGGTCTCGACCTCTTCACGACGTCAGAACAAAAAGAGCCCGTAAAATACGGACTCTCTATCATCGAAGTCTTCGCGGCTGAAAATATGCCTGTCCCCCTCAAGGACCTCATCAGGATATCGGCCATGTACCACGAATTCACACCGTTCGCAGTCCCGATCATACAGCGCTGGAACTACGCGGAGCAGATCCTTTCCGGCCTCGCCATGATCACAAGCGACGAAGCCTCAAAGATCATCCGCGAAATGACCGGCAAATAGAATCGGTCACGCCTCCGCTTTCTTCTCCAGCAGAACGAGCATCACGTTCGGTATGCCGTTGAAGACGGTCGGGACGATACCGATCTCTTTGTATCCGATAGAAGCGTACATCGCGCGCGCCCTCTCGTTCCTTTCGTTCGTATCGATGCGAAGATACGGGCATCCGTGCTCGAGGGCGTATTTTTCGTAGAACTGCTCGAATGCGCGGCCGTATCCTTTGCCGAAGATCTGCGGGTCTATAGTAAGCGCATGCAGGACCATCACCTCTTCAGGAGCCGCTTCGAACTCCCACGGCGCCCCCTCGTACACATCTACCTGTATCTGGTTGATGACGCAGGCGCCGAAAATCTTTCCGTCATCTATGCCGACGAACAGATCGTCTCTTTCGATCGCGGTCATTGCCGTGTCTCTGGTCGGATATATACCTCTGAGCCAGCCTGTCGTAAGCTCGCCCGCCTGCTCAGCGTCATGGATCCTGTCATAGATCGCTTCGATGCTGTCTAAGTCTGCCGGTGTTGCTTTTCTGAATTCCATGTTTTCCTCCA
>CAMNNG010000025.1 GCA_946545145.1 uncultured Bacillota bacterium | reverse complement strand
TTTGGCGGAGAAGGTGGGATTCGAACCCACGGTACCTTGCGGTACACCGCATTTCGAGTGCGGCTCGTTATGACCACTTCGATACTTCTCCATGCGCAAGTGATAGTATAACCGAAATCGCCTCGCTCCGCAACAATTATTTTTCACTAATAGCCGCCTGCTTTTACCGGACAGCCTGTCTGCCGGTTCTGCCGGCTACACGCAGCGCCTGCTTACTCGTGTGTAGCTGCGCCTGTGTGGTGGTCGATGACAAGGCCGGGCTGCTCGTTATAACAGTAGACGCACCAGCTTATCTCGTCGTCCTCGATCGACTGCGCCTCCATCAGAACGCCCTCCGCTACCAGGTCGCTGCCGTTGTAGATCGGCGTGACCATATAGAGGATGTGGTGGCCGGTGCGCTCGATGTATCTGGCTGCTTCTTCCTCGAACGGCAGCATGCCCTCGACGTTCAGGAAGCGGGTGCCTGTGATGAGGTTGCGCCTGTTGGCGTTCTCTCCCGTCAGGCAGTAAGCGATCAGATGGCACCTGTTGTAAGCGTTTTCTCCCGGTACGACATCATCATAAAATACTTTGTGCCACCCCGGCGGCTTGATGTCTCTGATGGACTCTCTGTCGTCGGTGGGCATCAGGTCCTCGCCAACGTTCGCGATGCAGACGCCGGGCCTGCCGTATCTGTCGAGCTTCGAATATTCTTCGTAAGAGCCGCGCTCTTCGGACTCTTTTATATCTTCTTCAGTAAAGAACGGCTCGTTTCCGTTGATCGTGACATAAGGGTCATCGTCGAACTCTGGGACAGCGTCGGCGATCTGAGCCGTGCTCCTCGTGCTTACGTCGACGTCTTCCACCCCGCCCGGAAGCAGGCCCTCTAGCTGGTCGTGCGCTCCGTATCCGAGGGCAAGAAGCAGTATGATGATCAGCGAAGCTATCTTCTTCGCTCCGCCGCCGTATCCGCCGTTTCTGCTTTGCCTTTTGCTTTTACTCATCGTTTTCCTCTTCTATCTGTATCTCTTGTATGCTGTCTTTTCTTTCTGCGATCTGTTATCTGCTATCTGTTTTCTGCCGTCAGCTGTCCGTTACACCTACGCGCTGTAATTCTCATTCCTCACGAAGTCCAGGAACTTTTCGACAGCGACCGATCTCGTCACGTCGCGCTTCGTCGCTATTCCGATCGTTCTCATCTTCGGCCTTTTGAGGCTCTTCGTTATTATATCATAAGGACAGCGACTGAGCACGAGACCCGGGAGGATGCTTACTCCAAGACCGCTTTCGACCATGGCCATCACGGCGTAGTCGTCCCATGTGGAGAACCTTACGTCGAGCCCCACGCCTTCCGGTCCTTCGGTCCCGAATATCTCAGGAAGCTCAGTCCGGCCGTCCTTTCCGAGCGCTATGAAAGGCTGCCCTTTCAGTTTCGCGAGAGGGACCGTGTCGAGCTCCGCCAGCGGATGATCCTTCGGCAGGACTACTTTGTATTCGTCGGTGAAGAGGCTTTCGGCTTCGAGCCCGCTTCCCGCAGGCATGTTCAGAAAGCCGCAGTCGGCCTGACCTGAAAGGATGGCCTCGCTCACGACTTCGTACTCGCCCATTATCAGGTCGAACTGGATGTTCGGGTATTCGGCCAGGAACGACTTCAGTATCCCCGGGAGATAATTCTGCGAGACGCTGGCGATCGTTCCGATGCGCACAAGGCCTGTCTCAAGCCCCGTGATCATGTCGACCTGCTCGTCCAGGCGGCCCGCTCCCGCGCAGATGTCCCGGATGAACGGGATGAGTTTGAGCCCGTCGGATGTCAGGGCAACGCCGCTCTTACCGCGCTCCAGCAGAACGACTCCCCACTCGTCCTCGAGGTCCCTTACCATCCGGCTTATGCCGGACTGCGAGTAAGCGAGCTTTTCCGCAGCTTTGGAAAAACTGCCCGTATCGCATACGGTCAGGAACGCTCTGTATTTGAGTATGCTTCCGTCCGCCATCTTCTCTCTCCTTCCCGTGAAATTCAGCGTGATATCCATTGTGTTATCAACTGCGTGATCTGCAGCAGTTTGTACTGCGATGTATTGTACTGCGATGTATATATCTGTTTTTCGCATAGATACTATGCGATATATTCGCTTTTCAGATAGTATAGCATATGCTAGATTCTAATCAAGATGAAATGTGTGCCTCTATTAAGAGAGGAAAGAAAGGAACTCCCCATGAACAGCCGCACAGCAAAATTCACAGCAGCGCTCTTCCTCTTCGGATCGAACGGCATAGTCGCCGGGATGATATCGATGGGAAGCCGCGACATCGTGTTTTTCAGGACTATGATAGGCGCTTTGGTCCTGATCGCGATGTATCTGATAGCCGGAAGAAAAAAGAATGCGGCGCAGGGCGATGCGGCAACAGATCTTGCAGCGACTGGCTCTGTAACAAAAAAAGACAAGGCCCTTGTCATCTGCTCGGGCCTTTGTATGGGGATCAGCTGGATGTTTCTTTATGAAGCCTTTGCGAGCATCGGCGTCGGCATCTCCACCATAATATATTACACGGCGCCGATCGCGCTCATGATGTTATCACCATTCATTTTCGGCGAGAAGCTCACTGCCCGAAAAGCAGTCTGCTTCTCAGCCGTCGTGATGGGCATGCTGCTTATCAACATCGAAGGATTCTTCGGTTCATTCAACGCGCGCGGCATATTCTGCGCAGCGATGTCGGCCGTGTTCTTCGTCCTCATGCTCATATTCAACAAAAAATCCGCCATGAGCGGACTTGTGAATTCTGTATATCAGCTCGCTTTCGCCTTCGTCGGCGCAGCGGTTATCTGCTTTACGGTATACGGCGGAGTCAGCCTCCCGGCTACGCTCCAGGACGTTATGTGGCTCGTCATCCTCGGCGTTGTCAACACCGGGATAGGATGCTTCCTGTACTTCTCGAATTTCAGCTTCATCCCCGTCCAGACGGTCTCGATACTCGGATACATCGAGCCGGTATCTGCCATCGTTCTGTCAGCCGTCATCCTCGGCGAGAACATGAGCGGACTTCAGGCAGCGGGCATCGCAGTAGTCATACTCGCCTCGCTTGCGGCCGAGATCCAGCTTCCCGCGGCTTTCAGGCGTTCGGCAAAACAAAGTCTACAGCCTGCTCACAGATCCTGAAAACTGTACGCCCGGCTGTGATCATCTCACCATCGATACAAAGTCTCATGGTCTTCCTGTTCGGAACGATCGTGAGGCTCTTTGATTTTTTGTATATGACGAGCTTCGAAGCGACCTTGTCTTCCAGGTGTGTGCCCTTCATGTATTTCGGGAAGAACTTTATGAACTGCCTCCTGGATGCGTTCTTTATCAGGCTGATATCCATCAGGCCGTCGTCGACCTGGGCGTTCGGTATCCCCTTCACGCCGCCTCCGCAGTAGCATCCGTTCGTGACCGCGATCAGAAGCATCTTGCCGCTGTAGACGTCATTGTCCTCGAACGCGACCCAGAGATCCGCACCCTTCTTTCTCAGAAGCATGACTGCAACGCTCGCAAGATACGCGATCGAGCCCGCCATGAACGGCTTCTTCTTCATGCTCTGCGTCATATCGACGACGTTCGCGTCAAAGCCGATGTTGAACATGTTGATGCTGTAGCCTGTCTGCTTACGCGGCTCGTCCAAATCCTCGACATCTTCCGCGCCCTCAAAGTCATAGCGCTCCGTCTCGTAGTATATGAGGTCGCACTTCTTCACGCTGCCGTCTATCTGCGCAGCGATATCCGTGAAGTCTCCGGCGTCCGGAAAGTTCCTCACAAAGTCGTTTCCCGTACCGCACGGCACGCAGCCGACCCTGATGCTTCCCTCAGGAGCTTTTCCGAGTCTTTCCGCTTCCGCCCTGTGCTCCATCACACCGTTCACGACCTCGCTCAGCGTTCCGTCGCCTCCGCAGGCAAAGATCGCCTTGTCGCCCGGCGCCGCGCTGACCATTTTTGCAAACACAAGAGCATCGCCCGGCGCTTTGCTCGTGTAGATGCCGAAGTCGATGCCCTTTGATCTTGCTGTATTATATATCCGCCGCTTCAGTTCCGCGGCTCCGCCCTGCCCTGCGGCGGGGTTCAGTACGAAATAGTATTTCATCAGCTTGCCGGTTTCGCGCACGGCGATGACGGCATGTTGGTGTATACAGGAATGTAGAACTTGATCGGGTAGTTCGAGTTGTTCCTGTAAGCGAGCGAGAGCAGAGTTGCCTCTTCATCCGCGCCCATCAGGTTCGTCATGTATTCGTGCGAACCGACCTTGCCCGAGCCGTTCATTACGTTGAACTTCTTCGTGTAGTAAGTGTTCTGGTTGTTCTCCATGTACTCAGCCTTGTAGAACAGAGCTCCGCCCTTGATGGCCTTGTACTTCGTGTTCCACGGACGTCCGTAGGATTTGGCCGTAACGATCTTGCCGACCGGGCAGCCTGCCGCGTACCACAGTCCGCGTGCGACCTTGTCGGAGGAGTACGGGAATCCGCAGTAAGCGCCTATATTGAAGAAGTTGTAGTATCCCGGTCTCTTCGAAGATGTGCCCGAGATCAGCGCGCTTCCTCCGCGCCATCCCTGTTCTTCAACTATCATAGCCGTCAGGACGTTCGGGTTGACGCCGGCAGCCTTGCCTGCGTTGTACAGCGTCTTCTTGTAGGAAGCTGTATTCATGAAGCAGTAGCTTGCGTACGATGTGATGCTTCCGACAGTTGACTGATTCTGTGATGTAGCGTCAAAGCCGTGTCCCATGAACTGGAATACCGATCTTTCCTTAAGGAAGTTCCTCGGGTCGATGAAGTAAGCGATGACGGAATCTTTAGCCTGATACCATCTGCCGCCGTCGAACGTCTTCCATGTCTTTGTCTTGCTGTTGTATACGGTCGATTTCTTCGATCTCCAGTTTTTAGATATGGAGCTGTCTATGAGATTGACTCCTGTCTTTCTTGCTTTCGTGTTGAGAGCGTCCCAGCTGTATCCCGTGTGGCGGGCGTAGAAGACCCATCTCGGATGAGCTTTGTGCAGAGCTCTCAGGTACGGCTTGTAGCTCTCCGGGAATCCCTGGTTCCTGAGGAAAGCTTCGAAGCTCGATGCCGACGATGTCGTGCTGGGCTGCGATGCCGATGATGACGAACTCGAAGATGAAGATGAAGACTTGGCCTTCGATGCCGAGCCGACCTTTATGAAGTCAGCCGAAGCATAGGCCGTCTTTTTCTTGTAGACGAATCTGTACCAGTGGTCGCCGCTCTTGGTAACGGACTTACCTCTCAGGTAGATGACCTTGTCCTGAGTGAGCTTGCCGAGCTTCTTTCCCTTCGTCGAAGCCTTTGCTCTTACGTTCAGCACGCTCGCGTCGACATAAGCCTTCTTTTTCTTGCTGTACTTCTGAGTCATGTATACGAGCCTTGTGTGCTCAGCGAGGACGTGAGCAGTCTTGCCCTTATACTTGAATCTGTACCAGTAAGCGCCGCTGCTGTCTTTGACGAGCTTGTACGCTTTGATCTGCTGCTTCTTCTTGAGCTGTCCGAGTTTCGATGACGAAGCCGATGCCTTGCTTCTTACGTTCAGCGCATCAGCTACGACTCTTACCTTATATCTGTATGTGTCAGCCTGCGCTTTTCCGCTTTCTGAAAACAGCGGGCACGCAAGACACGCCGCGAGCACTACAGCCGCGAGCGCACATATGAATATACCTTTTGTATAACGGACTTCCTTCGTCATGTTTTCCATCTCCAGACCTCACTTACGAATTATCCGACCCTAATAAAAACAGGTCCAATTCCCATCATCAAAAAACACGATGGGTGGACCAGGTGATTAAAATTATATTCGCCGTTTTTGCGTTAGTCAATAAAAATAGACGTTTGTGAACATTATGTGAACCAACAAAAAACGTTGCAAATCAGCCGTTTTTTGCCGGTTTCAACTATATGTTGGGGTCATATGGACCCGTTAGTCACTATATCAAGAATAAGAGGCGTTTTTTCGGGCGCACATTCTTCTATCACAAATGCGCTTTCAGCCGTCCTGCAGGCTTCTTCGAGCTTTGTTTCGTCGTCCGCAAAGACCGTGCACAGCGTATTTCCAACGCTTACAGCGTCTCCGACCTTCTTTTCCAGAATGATCCCGGCTCTCAGATCTATGACGTCATCCATCTTTTTTCTGCCTGCTCCGGCGTTCATCGAAGCGAGGCCGATGGTGACTCCGTGTATTTTGTTTACATAACCATCTGTTTTGCAAACCACGTCTCTGCTGTACTTTGCAGTGCCCATAACAGCATCAGGATCATCACAGACTGCAGGATCTCCGCCCTGTCCCTCTATCATTTCCTTCAGCTTCATGAGACCTCTGCCGTCCTTCAGAGCTTCGGCCGCCATAGCCTTTCCCTGCTCATGGCTTTCCGCTTTTTCAGCGAGATATATCATCATTCCCGCGATCGATACGGACAGCTCCGTAATATCTTCAGGCCCGTTTCCCTTGAGGACCTCTATGGCCTCCTTTACCTCGAGAGTATTTCCGACCGCCTTTCCCAGAGGCTGGTCCATCGCGGTGATCATGGCGACGACTTTCTTCCCTGCTCTCGCTCCTATCTCCGTCATGGTGCGTGCGAGCTTTCCCGCTTCATCTATATCGTTCATGAAGGCTGCCTCTCCGCACTTGACGTCGAGGAGGATGGCATCGGATCCGAGGGCGAGCTTCTTGCTCATGATGCTCGCGCTGATCAGAGGTATGCTGTCGACCGTCGCAGTCACATCCCTCAGCGCGTAGAAGATCTTGTCTGCGGCTGCGATGTTCTTCGTCTGGCTTACTACCGATATGCCAGTCTTCCTTACGACATCGAAGAACTCCTCTTCACTCAGGGCAGTTACATATCCCGGAACTGCTGATAGTTTGTCGACCGTTCCTCCTGTAAAGCCGAGGCCTCTGCCGCTCATCTTCGCCACCTTGGCTCCGCATGCTGCTGCGAGCGGGCATGCCGAAAGCGTCGTCTTGTCTCCGACGCCGCCGGTGCTGTGCTTGTCGACCTTGATTCCGGGGATCGAAGAAAGGTCGGGCTTTTCTCCGGAGTCCCTCATCGCTATAGTAAGCTGAGCTGTCTCCTCATCATCCAGCCCGTTGATGAACATGGCCATCAGCATCGCAGATATCTGATAGTCGGCTATCTCGTGCGACGTCGATGCCGAAACGAACCATTCTATCTCCTCTTTTGACAGTTTCCCGCCGTCTCTTTTGACTTTGATTACTTCGCTGATATCCATGTTCTTCCGCCTTCTTCCTTCTTAGCTTTTCTGCTTCTGTTTGCTTACTGCTGTTACAGTTCTATCTTCTGCGGCACGAAGCCCACCGAGTCACCGGATATGAGTCTGTACTCAGTTCCGTTCAGGACTCCGCTTATGCCGCGTTTGTAGTTGTGTTTTCCGTGCAAATGGCCGTAGTAAGCCTTCCTCACGCCGTAGCGCGAGAAGAGCTCCGTGAAACCTGACGGCTGCTTCTTCTCGTTGGTCGGAGGATAGTGGGTCACGCCGATGATAACGGCGTCATCTCCTCCTGCCTTTCTGGCTGCTTCCAGTGAGTAGCCAAGCCTCAGGACCTCACGGTCATATATCTTCCTGTCGGCCTCTGTGAAGTCGTCGCTTCCCGGGCACGTCCATCCGCGCGATCCGCAGATGTATACTCCTTCAGCTTCGTAGCACTCGTTCTGAAGGAAGTGTATGTCATCGAAAAGCGCGTTGAGCTTTCCTATACCGGCCCACCAGAGATCGTGGTTGCCCTTGATCATCACTTTCTTTCCGGGCAGTGCCGATATCCATTCAAGATCGGCCATCGCTTCCTGGAGCCTCAGTCCCCACGATATGTCGCCTGCGACTATCACCGTATCTTCGGGCATCACAAGAGATCTCCAGGCCTCTTCAAGCCTCGATGCATGGTCCTTCCACTCTTCGCCGAATACGTCCATCGGCTTGTCGACGAGCGGATCGAATGATAGATGCGGATCTCCTATGATGTATATGCTCATTACTGCTGTTCTCCTTCGTCATCCGGTCCCATCCAGACTTCCGCGTCCGGAAGGAAAAGATCGCTGTCGTAATCGTCCAGCGTTTCGACGTCCTTTAGTTTTCTGTTTATCTGTCTCGTCCTGACGCCGACGAGGTTCGTAAGATCGTTGTTCGCCTGTCCGAGCTTGTTCTGCACCTTCTCCAGAGCGTCCGCGAACTTCGCGAACTCCGTCTTGACTCCAGCCAGAGTATCCCACACTTCGCTCGAGTGCTTCTGGATCGCGAGCGTCCTGAATCCCATCTGCAGGCTGTTCAGAAGAGCCGCCATCGTCGTCGGTCCGGCGAGGTTGATCTTGAACTCGTTCTGCTGGAGCTCTTCTACCATCCCGAGCCTGACGGCTTCGGCATAGAGTCCTTCGACCGGAAGGAACATCACCGCAAAGTCCGTCGTGGCCGGCGGATCGATGTACTTTCCGCGGATGTCCTTCGCCTCTTTTCTGAGGACGTTCCTGAGGTTCTTCTTCGCCTGCTCTATCAGATATCTGTCGCCTTCTTCATAAGCGTCCACAAGGGCCGCATAGGTATCTCCGGGGAACTTCGCGTCGATCGGAAGATATACGACGCCGTCGCCGTCTCCGGGCAGCCTCACTGCGAACTCGACCCTCTCGCCGCTTCCCTTTCTCGTCTCTACGTTCTCCTCGAACTGCTCGGGCGCGAGTATCTCCCTGAGTATAGAGCCGAGCTGGAGCTCGCCGAGATTTCCCCTCGTCTTGACGTTCGAGAGGACCTTCTTCAGATCCCCGACGTTTGAAGCAAGAGCGTTCATCTCGCCGAATCCCTTGGTCACCTTCTCGAGCTGGTCATTGACGAGCCCAAAGGATTTTGCAAGCCTTTCCTCAAGCGTCTTCTGGAGCTTTTCGTCGACGGTGTCTCTCATCTTTTCAAGCTGCTCGTTGTTGTCGTTCTGCATGGCATTCAGCCTGGTCTCAAGCGTCGTCCTGATGTTGTCGAGCTTGATCTCGTTTTCCAGGGCCATCTTGTTGAGCTCAGTCTGCATATCGTCGAGGCGCTTGTCCTGTATGTCGCTCATCATAGTAAGCGTCCTGAGCATCTGATCTGTCCTGGCAAGTTCCTCCTGCCTTCTGGCGCTTTCTCTCTCAGCGGCGATCCTTCTGTCCATCTCTGCTTTCTCGGCGCTTCTTCTCAGCACAAGAAGCATCCCCGCGCAGAGGACGATCATTATCACCGCCGTTATGATGATCAGCACGCTGTAGTTCATGATACAAGGTCCTTTATGACTTCACCCGCCATTATCATGCCGCAGACCGGAGGCACGAATGAGATGCTCCCCACGGTCTCAGCCTTGATGGCCGGCTTTTCTTTTGAATATACTACTTTGACTCCTTTGATCCCGCGCTTTCTCAGCTGGGTCCTGACCACCTTTGCCAGCGGGCAGACCTCCGTCTTTTCTATATCGCTGACCTCAAACATCTCGGGATGGAGCTTGTTTCCCGTTCCCATGGCCGATATGACGGGAACGCCTGCCGCCTTCGCTCTCTCGATCAGAGCGAGCTTTGCGGCAACTGTGTCGACCGCGTCCACGACGTAGTCGTACTCTGAAAAATCGAATTCATCCGCAGTCTCCGGCAGGAAAAATATCCTGCGCGGTATGACCCTGATGCTGCTGTCTATAGAGGCTATCCTCGCTCCGGCAGCCTCAGTCTTCTGCATGCCCACTGTATCCTCAGTCGCGATGAACTGGCGGTTGAGGTTGCTCTCATCCACCGTGTCGTTATCGACTATGGTAAGCGTGCCGATGCCCGCTCTGGCAAGAGCCTCGAGCACCGCGCCGCCGACTCCGCCCAGACCGAACAAGGCTACGTGCTTTGACGCGAGCTTTTCTCTGTTTTCTTTTCCGATGAGCAGGTCAGTCCTTGCGTGTCTTTCACTCATAATATTCCTCCTCATCCATCCGGCTCCTGAACCTGTCCATCATCCTGAAGATGATCCCGGTGCCGTATCCGAGCCCCTGAAGCCTTCTTCCAAGAGCGGCTATCTGCTTTTCGCCAAGGCCCTTCGCATTGATGAACTTCTCGGACATCTCATATGCGCGCTTTTCGTCCTCGGCCTCTATATCCACGTCGAACTCGTCTTCGTAATCGAAGATGGCCTGCTGGATATCCTCAGCCGAAAGGCCGCGCTCCTTCATTTCATATTTTGCCCGCGAAAGGGCTCTTCCCTTGCCGAAGGCGTATATCAGGTAGCTTACGCCGTAAGCAGGATCATCTATGTATCTTCCCTGCTTCAGCTCCGCTACCACTTCGTCTATCTCTTCAGCGCCGAACTCTCTTTCCGCAAGGCGCTTTCTTACTTCTTTTTCAGTCCGGGGTCTGGACGCCAGATATCTGTACGCCTGATCCCTTATATCTTTAGCCATATCTGCTCTATCCTCTCATCAGCTCCGGCCGCGCCTTCGATGCAGGCCGCGCACCTTATATCTCCCCCGGCGGCTTCTTCGGAAATGTCCGCCTCGAGGAAGGAGAATTCTTTTCCAAAAGCGAAGATGCGCTTCGGAAGGCTATCACCATCTGAGACGGACGCCTTGCCTATGATGCTCATCAGGCTCGCTCCCATGCACTTTGCCAAAGCTTCTTTCCTGACCCATATATCAAAAAAGCCGGATGCTCCGTTCTCCCTGACATAAGCCTGCTCCTTAGAAGTGAAGAATCTCTTCGAAAGAGCCTCTTCATCCACATCTTTCACCATCTGGATATCGACGCCGCACTCACAACCGGAAAAGAGACACGACCAGAGACGGCCTGTATGGCTCACTGAAAAATGCACGCCGAAATCACCGGCGAGATACGGTTTTCCTTTCTCGCTGCGTTCGATGCGTGCATCACCGGTGCCGCTGACAGCATGATCTTCAAGGCAGATACGGATCAGATCATCCGTATCACGGCCCTTCCTCTCGCACAGGAAAAGATCCATATTACTTTTCCAGTCTCTCAAGTATGATGTTGTATCCGTCAGCCCCGTAGTTGAGGCATTTGTTGATGCGGCTGATCGTAGCTGTCGATGCTTTTGTTCTGCTTTCTATCTCTGAATATGTCTTCTTCTCTTTCAAAAGCTTGGCGACCTGAAGTCTCTGAGCCATAGCCTGTATCTCATTGATCGTGCAGAGATCTTCAAAAAATCTATAGCATTCCTCTTTGCTCTCAAGTGTGAGGATAGCTTCGAACAGTCCTTCTGTCTCCTTGGATTTGAATTTGGAACTGTATGCCATGTCAGTATCTCCTTTCGCTTTAACGCTTTACAGTATGATTATATCATCGCGCTACTGCGCAAGCAACTCTTTTGCCTTTTCGAGCTGCTTCGTCTTGCCCTTGACGACGTAGTCAGGCTCTATTCCCTTGCCGTTGATCACGTTGCCGTCAGGCGAGAAATACTGCATAACGGTCAGTTTGTAAGCGGATCCGTCGCTGAGCTTCTGTGTGACCTGGACGACTCCCTTACCGAACGTCTTCGTTCCTACGATCTTGCCCTGACCGAAGTCCTTGACTGCGGCGGTGAGTATCTCGGATGCGCTGGCCGACGATCCGTTGACCAGTACGACGTACGGAAGACGCGTCTTGTCCTCGTCGCTTTTGAAGTACTCCTTGTGGCCGGCGCGGTCTTCCATGTATGTGACGACGCCTTTTCCAAGCAGGTTGTCAGCGATGTTGACACTGCTGTCGACGAGGCCGCCTCCGTTGTTTCTGAGGTCGAGGATGAAGCCCTTCACGTTTTTCTTTTCAAGTTCGTCGAGTGCCTTTTCGAAATCCTCGTCTGTGTGCTCATCGAACTCCGTCAGTTTGATGTAGCCAATGTTTCCGTCAAGGACCTTGCTCTCCGCGGACTGGTTGACGATCACATCTCTCGTCAGTTCATAGACCTTTTCTTTTCCGTCTCTTTCTACCGTGATCTTGACCTTCGTTCCCTTTTTGCCTCTGATGGCAGCTGCAGCCGCGTCAGCATTATCGTAAGTCTTTCCGTCGACCTTCGTTATGATGTCGCCTTCTTTGATGCCGGCCTTCTGCGCGGGAGATCCTTCGACAGTTCCGATGACGGCAAAAGCTCCGGTATCATCGGCTGCGAAAGTGATGCCGACGCCTTCGAAAGATCCTGTGATCGATGTCTCATAGGCCTCGTATTCATCCTTCGTCATATATGCGGAGTATCTGTCGCCGAGTCCGGCAAACAGCCCTCTGCAGAGGCCGTCGATCATGTCTTCATCCTTCGGCTCGTCATACGCTTCTTTCTGTATGTGGTCCCAGAGCTCGTCGACCTTTGCGTACTTGTCCTTGTACTCCTTGATCTCCTTGTACTCCTCCTTGGAGATGGAGACCTTGCCGTAGCCGTCATCCGTCAGACGACCTATTCCTGCTCCGAGAAGGCCGCCGCTGACGAACACTATCAGAAGCAGCGCTATCAATCCTTTTTTCTGCATCTTCATAATCAGATCTCTTTTCTTTGTCCTTCCCCGGCAGCCGTCACCCGCGGTGAGGCGCCATACTCTTCACATTCATCTGGACGCTCCTGCGTCCGTTCCATTCATTTATCTCTATTGTCCCGACAACATCTGCCGGTCCGCCGGCGAATATCAGATCGCCGTATTCGGCCGCCTTACCGAAGGCCACGCATCCGATGCCCGGCGGCTCTCCGATGCTGAAGCGGATGTGAGTTCCGTTTCCTATTATCCTTCCGCCGAAGATCTTCACGCCCCTTACCATGAATACGGGCTGTTCGTTGTCCTTGCCGAACGGCTCCATGAGGCTGAGCGTGTCCGCCAGGTCTATGCTGATATCCCTGACGTCGATCTCTGCGTCGCATTTGACCTCATGCGAGAAAAGCTCCGGATCCGAGGCCGGGAGCCTCTCCATCTCTTTTCCTGCGCGCTCCCTCAGTTCTTCAAGAGCGTCCGCCCTCATCGTGAATCCGCACGCGCCCTGATGGCCGCCGAATTTTTCGAAGAGGTCTGCGCATGTGCTAAGGACGGCGTGTATATCG
>CAMNNG010000024.1 GCA_946545145.1 uncultured Bacillota bacterium | reverse complement strand
GAGGCTATGACAAGGATCCACAACAACGATTCAGTAAGCAAACTGTTCTTATAAGCAGAACGGATTTAATATTAATATGTATATAATCGCAGGACTCGGAAATCCCGGGCTGAAATACGCCCGGACGAGGCACAATCTTGGTTTTATGACCGTTGATGAGCTGGCATCGAGGCTCGGTATCAAAGTCGACAGAAAGAGATTCCGCGCCAGGATCGGAGAAGGTTTCATCGCCGGTCATAAAGTCGTACTGGTGAAACCACAGACGTACATGAACCTCTCGGGTGAATCTCTGAGAGAGGTCTTCGGTTTCTACAAACCGGAGCACGATCACCTGATAGTCGTGTACGATGATTTTGATATTGAAAAAGGGATGCTGAGGATAAGGCCGGCCGGAAGCGCGGGAACGCACAACGGCATGAGGTCAGTCGTCAGCTGCCTCGGCTTTACCGATTTTCCAAGGATAAGGATCGGTATAGGAGGGCACGCTGAGGGCGACGCCATAGGCCACGTCATCGGCAGGATATCAAAAGACGAAAAACAGCTTCTTGAAAGCGCCGTCACAGACGCTGCTTCGGCATGCGAGGCTATAATCACCGACGGGCTTCAGAAAGCTATGAACAAATATAATGGGCATCGTTGATATTCAAGGCATCGCGGACAGCAGGACAGCTGCTGTCTTCGGAAAAATGATCAGAGAGAGAGGCGGCCGGACGCTGATAGTGACTCCGTCATATATCAGGGCAGAGAGACTGGCCGGCGATCTTTCATTTTTTGTGGACGTTCCCGTCCATGTCCTCCCGTCTGATGATGAGAGCTTTATGGGCTATGAGGCGAGGAACAGGGACACTCTCCTGGAGCGCCTCAGGATAATGAGATATGCTCTGAGGGAGAAGGACACCGTCATCGTGGCGCCTGTACAGGCCGTCATCAAGAAGATGCTCCCCCACGAGGTGTTTGCAGGCTCATCCATAGAGCTGAAGCTCGGACCGCAGATGGATCCTTCGGAAATAGCGAAAAGACTGGTGGACATCGGATACGAGAGGGTGCCGATGGTATACGCAAAAGGCCAGTTCTCGCTCAGAGGCGATATACTTGACATATTCACACCTTATGACAACCTGCCCGTAAGGGCTGAATTCTTCGATACGGAGGTCGAATCGCTGAGGCATTTCGACCCCGATACGCAAAGATCCGTCAAAAAACTGGACTCGGTCGACATCATGCCGGCGAGCCTCCTCATAAAGGACGAAGAGGCTATATCCAGGGCGAAGGATTTGGTTACAGAAAAGTACGCAAAGCTGCCGGAGAGAAGGGACTCGCTTCTTGAGTCCATTTCGAATCTTTCCAATCTGCAGCATCTGGAATATTACATAGATTATTTCTACGAAGAGCCGGAGTATCTGTGGCAGTACATGGATGATCCGCTCATCATGATAGACGATCCGCAGAGGGCTTACGACAATACGAGGGCTCGCTCGAGAGAGCTGATGGACGACTTCGAGATCTTCCTTGAAAGGGAGATGGTCGTAAAGTCCGATTTTGACTGCTTCCCGTCCACTGACGACTACCTGAAACTGTACGAGCAGAAGAATGTTGTCTTCGGAACTCCCGTTCCCAGGACGATCACAGGCGCCGGGACATACGATGAGATCAGGAGCGTAAGGTGCCGCCAGATGATATCCTTCGGCGGCAAGCTCGACATGCTCTCCAAAGAGATCCAGCGCATGCTGAAGACGGGCTTCAAGATCACGCTGGTATGCTCGTCCGACGAAAGAGTCGACAATATGAATGAGTTTCTCACAAGAGAGGGGCTCGCAGGCAGGGTCTGGGTCGAGAAGGGCGAACTTTCCCAGGGAATGGTCCTGACCGACGATATGCTCTGCTACATCACGGACAGCGACATATTCGGCATATACAAAGCCAGAAAGAGAAAGAAGAGAGCTGCCGGCGAAGAAGAGAAGAGAAAATCGAGCCCGATCAAAAGCTTTGCAGACATCTCCAAAGGAGACTACGTCGTCCACGAAAAGCACGGCGTCGGAAAGTTCATCGGCCTCGAGCAGCTTACTGTCAAAGGCGAAACGAAGGATTATCTCAAGGTCATCTACCAGGGCGAGGATGTTCTTTACGTTCCTGCCGATCAGATGGACCTCATACAGAAATACATAGGCTCCGGTTCGGCGAAGCCGAAGATGAACCGCCTTGCCGGGACAGAGTGGAGAAACACCAAGGCAAAGGCGAAACAGGCAATCGCCAACATGGCGAAGGAGCTCCTTGAAGTATCCGCTTCCAGGAAGGCGACGGAAGGATATATGTTCGGCCCCGACACAGTCTGGCAGAAGGAGTTCGAAGACGCCTTCCCGTTCGAGCCTACGGACGATCAGCTCCGCTGCATCAGGGAGATAAAGAGCGACATGCAAAAGCCGGTCGCGATGGACAGACTCCTCTGCGGCGACGTAGGATACGGCAAGACTGAGGTCGCAGCGAGGGCCGTGTTCAAGGCCGTTTCTGAAGGAAAGCAGGTAGCCGTCCTCGTACCGACGACGATACTTGCGAACCAGCACTACCACACGCTGAAGGACCGCTTCGAGAAGTTCCCGTTCAAGGTCGACATGCTCTCGAGGTTCAGGACGGACGCGGAGCAGCAGAAAACGATCAAGGAGACGGAGAGGGGAACGGTCGACGTCCTCGTCGGAACGCACCGCTTACTGTCAAAAGACGTCAAGTTCAAGGACCTCGGGCTCCTCATAATAGATGAAGAGCAGCGCTTCGGAGTAAGGCACAAAGAGGCCGTCAAAAAGATGAGAAAGAACGTCGATGTACTGACTCTCTCAGCCACGCCGATACCGAGGACCCTCCACATGTCGCTCGTCGGCATCAGGGACATGAGCCTCATAGAAGAGCCGCCCCAGGACAGATACCCCGTCCAGACGTACGTCATAGAAGAAGACGACTATATAATAAGGGAGGCCATCGAGCGCGAACTCGACCGCGGAGGTCAGGTCTTCGTCGTATATAACAGAGTAAGCGGAGTCCACCGCATCGCGGAGCGCATCGGAAAGCTCGTCCCCCAGGCCAGGATAGGAGTCGGTCACGGACAGATGAGCGAGAGCGCCCTCGAAGATATAATGATGGACTTCATCAACGGAGATATAGACGTCCTCGTCTCGACTACGATCATAGAGTCGGGAATAGACATACCGAACGTCAATACGGAGATAATAATAGATGCCGACAAGTTCGGCGTATCGCAGCTCTACCAGCTGCGCGGCAGGGTCGGAAGATCGAACAGGCTCGCTTACGCCTATCTGATGCACAAAAAGAACAAGGTGCTGACCGATGTGGCGGAGCAGAGACTGAGGGCGATCAAGGAGTTCACAGAATTCGGGGCGGGCTTTAAAATAGCCATGAGAGACCTCGAGATAAGGGGCGCCGGAAACATCCTGGGAATGGAGCAGTCGGGCCACCTTATCAACGTCGGCTACGAACTTTACTGCAAGCTGGTCGACGATGCGGTCAAGGCCCTCAAGGGCGAGGTCGTCAATCCCGAAAGACACGAGGCGACCGTCGAGATCGGCTCAAGCGCGTACATACCGGATTCATACATCTCGGACGACGTTCTGAAGCTCACGATGTACAAGAAGATCGCGGCCGTCGAGAACGCCGCCGATGAGGAAGAGATGGTAGCCGAGCTAGAAGACAGGTTCGGAGAGGTGCCGAAGGAGACGCGCGATCTGATAAAGGTCGCGAGGATCAGGGCCCTCGCGGAGAAGATGGAGCTGTCGAAGGTCACGGTCAGGGGCGAAAGGCTGATCCTCGAGTATCCGAAGAAGGCCGGCATGAAGCCCGCTACGCTGCTTCTCCAGAAAAAGCACAACAACCTCGGAGAAGCTATAGAAATGATGGGTATAATGGCGCAGTAAGCGGAATCTGCGCGAAAGTGGAGAAAGGAAGTGGAAAAGATGCTTTTTCAGGACATCACACTGCTTGATGAAAACCTCGATATAAAGGAAGGAATGTACGTAAGAACAGACGAAGGTAAGATAACTTACGTCGGATCTGAAAAGCCCGAAGGCGAAGATGACAGGGTATATGACGGAAGCGGAAAGCTCCTGATGAGCGGCTTCATCAATGCCCACACGCATTCGCCAATGACACTCCTCAGAGGATACGGAGAGGACATGAGCCTTCAGGACTGGCTCTTCACGAGGATATTCCCCTTCGAGGCGAAGCTGACTTATGAGAGCGTGAAGAGGGCGACTACTCTGGCGATGGCGGAGCAGATCGCTAACGGCATCGTGTCGATGAGCGACATGTATTACTTCTGCGACGCTGTGGCTGAAAGCGTTATAGAGAGCGGAGCGAAGGCGAACATTTCGAGGTCGCTTACTATACAGGGCGAGCCCGACATCAGCAAAACGGTCCCGGTCAGAGAGATGCTGGACCTTTACAAAAATTACGATGGCGCGGCTGACGGAAAGATAAAGATCGAGATGAGCCTCCATGCGGAGTACACGAACTCCGACGAGACCGTCGTCCAGCTCGCCGACATAACGCGCGATCTGGGATGCGGTATGCATGTCCACGTATCGGAGACGAAGACCGAGGTCGAGGAGTGCAAGATGCGCCATGACGGAATGACGCCGCCTGTCTATCTCGCGTCGAGAGGCCTTTTCGACACGAGGACGAACGCGGCCCACTGCGTTTGGCTCGAGGACTGCGACTATGCTGTTCTTAAGGAAAAGGGCGTCAGCGTATCGGCGAATCCGGTAAGCAACCTCAAGCTCGCGAGCGGCGCGGCGAACTATCCGAGGATGTTCAAAGAGGGCATCAATGTGGCTCTCGGAACGGACTCAGTTGCATCGAACAACAGCTTCGATTTCCTGCAGGAGATGAAATTCTTTGCTCTTGTGCCGAAGATGTATTATAATGACCCTTCGGTAATGACACTGAAGCAGGTAATAGGGGCCGCGACCAGAGGAGGAGCGGCCGCTCAGGGAAGAGAAGACACGGGCGTCCTGAAGGAAGGAAACAAGGCGGACCTGATCGTCATAGATCTTTCTTCCCCGCACATGCATCCTGTGCATGATCTGTGCGCGAACCTCGTTCACAGCGCGGCGCCTCAGGACATAGTCATGACCATGGTAGACGGCAGGGTCCTCTACGAGAACGGTGAATTCACCACTATAGACATAGAAAAGGCAGTATACGAAGCCGACGAAGCAACGGCTGAGATACTCGGCAAATTGAGGGAAGATAATTAGAAGAAGAAACAGGAGATAAGATGCAGAACGAAGAAGGAAGCATACAGAATAAGAACAGCACCGGAAAAGCTTTCGTGAAGGGCGCGGCCATACTGGGCATTGCGGGCCTGATAGTAAAGCTTCTGGGAGCTGTGTTCAGACTGCCGCTCGCCAGCATGATAGGCGCTACCGGCATGGCTTATTATTCACCTGCTTACTACACCTATACGGTTTTCGTGGTCATCGCCACGTCCGGAATACCGGTAGCGATATCGAAACTGATCGCTGAGAGCATCACGATAGGCGACTATGAAGAAGGACACAGGGTATTCAGAATATCATTCTGGCTGATGTTCACGATAGGCGCGATATCTTTCGTGATCATGTTCTTCGGAGCCGGAAAGATCGCGGCGATGCAGAACATAGAAGAGGCGAAGCTGCCTATGATGGCTGTGGCGCCGGCACTTCTGATATGTCCGGTGCTTTCTGCTTACAGAGGATATTACCAGGGCATACAGAACATGATGCCGACGGCTATCTCGCAGGTCATAGAGCAGGTCTTCAGGGTCGTTTTCGGGCTCGGGCTCGGATACCTTCTCTTCAACGAAAAGATCGGCGGAAGGCTCCTTTCGGCGTTCTCACCGGGAGAGAAGGGCGCTGCCGGTGCCGCTTTCGGCGCGACTATCGGAGCTGCAGGCGGTCTTGCGATACTCTTCTTCATTTTCATGCTTGGAAAGAAGGCGTATGACGCGAAGAGGAGACGCTCCGTCAATGCCGAAAGAAAATCGAGCATCACGATACTGAAACAGATCGCTATTATTGCTATTCCGATCACCCTTGGCGCTGCCATCACTCCGATAATGAACCTCGTCGAGGTACCCGTCGTCATGAAGGGACTGCTCAATTCGGGATGGGATCCCGATACTGCCAAGAACCTCTACGGTCAGATCAGCGGTCTTGCGATGCCGATCATCAACATGCCGCAGGTGCTGACGATGGCTCTTGCGATGAGCCTGGTCCCGGCGATATCAGCCTGCCACAAGATGAAGGACAGGCAGGGTCTGAGGTACAATACGGAGCTGTCGATGAGGATAGCCACGATGATAGGCATGCCGTGCGCAGTCGGAATGGCTGTGCTTGCAGAACCGATACTGCTGCTTCTCTACAGCTCGCGTCACGATGAGGCTGTGAACGTAGCGCCGGCATTCGCGATACTGGCCATAGGAGTCATCTTCGTATCCATGGTGCAGTGCATAGCGGGAGCCCTGCAGGGCGTCGGAAAGCAGAATATCCCCGTAATCAATATGTGCATAGGCATCGTGATCAAGATAGTTGTTACATATATCCTCGTATCGCGTCCTTCGCTCAATATCAAGGGCGCGGCTCTCGGCACACTGATCGCTTACGTGATCGTTGCCATCCTTAACATCAGGGCGACGAAGAAGTACACCGGGGCGAGATTCGATATAATGATGACTTATGTAAGGCCCGGCATTGCAACGGCCGTTATGGGCGTCGTCGCATGGGGAATGTATTACGTGGTATTCGGCGGAGGCGAAGGTAACAAGATAGCCTGCCTCATCTCGATACTCATTGCGGCGTGCGTATACTTTGTGATGCTGTTCGTCACAAAGAGCATTACGAAGGAAGAACTCGTATCCATACCGGGAGGCACGAAGATAGTGCGCCTCATGGACAAGTTCACGCCTTCGCGCAGAAGATAGCCGAAAAGGAGAAGACATACGATATGCTGAAAGAATATGAACATCTTATGCAGCCCGGCCGTACGAGAGGCGAGGCTTATGAGAGGCTGTCGGAGATAATCGAAGTTCTCCGCGTCAAGTGCCCCTGGGACAGGGTGCAGACGAGGCAGTCCCTCAGAAAGGACATGCTCGAAGAAGCTTACGAAGTATGCGAAGCGATCGACACAGGCGACGTCGACAACCTCAGAGAGGAGCTCGGCGACGTCATGCTGCAGGTCGTTTTCCACAGCATGATCGCTGATGAAAACGGCGAGTTTTCCGCCGTCGATGTCATCAACGAAGAGTGCGAAAAAATGATAAGAAGACACCCCCATGTATTTTTGAAGCAGGAAGCTAAAACTGTTGACAAAGTGCTTGAAAAATGGGAGAATATCAAAGTGCAGGAGCACAAAGAGGAAAAACATACAGACAGGCTGACATCGGTGCCGAAGGCGCTTCCCGCTCTCATGAGAGCGGCCAAAGTCCAGAAGCGGGCGGCCGATATCGGATTTGACTGGGACGATTCCAGGGGTGCTTTTGAAAAATTAACTGAAGAGACCGAAGAATTGATAGAGGCATCAGGAGAGGCTGATCTTGAACGCATCCGTGAAGAACTAGGCGATCTGCTGTTTTCCGTTGTGAATGTGGCGCGATTCCTTGAAGTTGAACCGGAGAATGCTCTTGAAAGAGCTACCGAGAAGTTCACGGAAAGATTCGGAAAAATGGAAGATAAGGCTCGCCTCGAAGGAAAGGATCTGTCCGAAATGACGCTGAGCGAGATGGACGCGCTCTGGGAAAAAGTCAAGACAGAAGAATGATTTGGTCTTAGAACAAATACTTATTACCAAGGAGGATTTATCACATGAACAAAGCTGAATTGATTGCTGCTGTTACAGAGAAGACAGGATTCAGAAAAAAGGACGCAGAAACTGCAGTTAGCGCTACTATCGATGCTATCCAGGAAGCTCTTATACAGGGCGAAAAAGTACAGCTGATCGGCTTCGGAACATTCGAAGTTCGTCAGAGAAAAGCCAGAACAGGCAGAAACCCGAGAAAGCCGGGCGAGACGATCGAGATCGCTGCTTCGAAGGCTCCTGTATTCAAAGCAGGAAAGGCTCTCAAAGATTCAGTTAACAAATAAGCGAAAGCAAATGAGAACCGTATGCAGCTCCCGTAGGTGGGAGCTGCTGTTATTTAGGAGGCTCGGATGAGAATAGACAAATTCCTCAAAGTATCCAGATTGATAAAGAGAAGAACGGTCGCGAAAGACGCGTGCGATGCCGGCAGGATATTCCTGAACGACAAACCGGCAAAGGCCGGAGCCGAGGTCAGCGTGGGGGACACGATAACGATCAGATTCGGAGACAGGGAGACTAAGGTCAGGGTCCTGGAGCTTTCCAATACGCAAAAGAAAGAAGAAGCCCAGAATATGTACGAGGTGGTTTAAAAAAACAAAAAAATCCTTGAAATAGGGCTTGATACTTGTTATAATATCGCTTGTTCGCGACAAAAAACATAAAGGAGGTGCGGAACATGTCAAAGAAATGCGAGATCTGCGGCAAGGGTCAGGTGACCGGCAATAATGTATCTCACTCGAACAGACATTCTAAGAAAAAGATCAACGCAAACATTCAGACGATCAAGATCAATGACAACGGTAAAGTCAGAAAAGCAAACGTTTGCACAAGATGCATCAGATCCGGCAAAGTAGACCGCGCCATCTAATCATCGATATTACGGATTCCATGCTTTCAGAGCATGGAATTTTAATATACAATAATATAAAATAAACTCAGGTAAAGACTATGGCTGATAACTATATAATCAACAATGAATACGGCAGCATAATGATCAACCGCAGCGTGATCGTGCGGATAGTCAGCGACGTCGTGGATGAAACGAAGGGCGTACGTCTGGCTTCCCTCAAAGAGATCCTCCCGAAGGTGACGCAGAACATAGATGTCTCCTTCGACGATAACGGCGCGGCGCAGATCCATTTTTACGTTGCCGTGAAATTCGGAACGAGTATCAGCAACGCCACATACAAGATGATCAACGAGGTCAAGGCAAGGGTGTATTCCCTGACTCTTGTCGATCCGGCATCGGTCACTGTTACCGTCGCCGGCACCGAGATGAACAAGAGAACGAAGCGCCGCCACCTCGTATTCGGGACGAACAGATGATGAGACCTGATGACAGCATTACGGTCCTCCAGGGAGTTGGACCGAAGAAGGCCGAAGCCTACGCAAGGCTCGGCGTCAAAACGATAAAAGACCTTCTGATGCTGATGCCGCGCGACCACCAGGACAGGCGGACGGCAAAGAAGATACGGGAGCTCGTCCCCGGCCAGACGGCTCTGGTAAGAGGCATAGTCGTGAAGTCAAACCTCGCATATATCAGAAGCCGCAGGGGGCAGATGATGCACGTTACGATATCCGATGACAGCGATCTTATGGATATCGTGTTTTTTAACGCCAGATTCCTGAAGGACAAGTTCCCGCAGGGAAAAGAGATATACTTCTACGGCCGCGTGGGCATGAACCGCGGCCGCCTGCAGCTGCTCCATCCGGAGTTCTCATATGGCGTGCAGGGACTGCTGCCGGTCTATCCGCTTACTGCGGGGATCGGGCAGAACGAGATCAGAAAGAACATAAAGAGCGCCATAGCGTGCGCAGACCAGCTAGAGGGCTGCCTGCCCGAAGATATGGTAAGCGAAAACGCTCTTCCTTCTCTCGCCGAGGCCATAAGGCTGATCCATTTCCCAGGCGAGCCTGAGGATATAACGAGGGCGAAGGAGAGGCTGATATTTGAGGATCTCTTCGTTCTTCAGACCGGTCTTCTGATGATGAAGATAACGAAGAACAGGGGTACGAAAAAGACTGCTTCCCACGAAGAATTCATCAGCGGCCTTTCTTACGAGCTGACGGGCGCGCAGAAGAGGGCGGTCAGCGATATAGCGGCCGATATGGCATCGGAGGAGCAGATGAACCGCCTCCTCCAGGGCGACGTCGGCTCCGGCAAGACCATCGTAGCCGAGTCTGCCATGTTCAGGGCCGTAAGGTCAGGCCAGCAGGCCGCGTTCATGGCGCCGACCGATATACTGGCAAAGCAGCACTTCGCGAATCTGAAGAAGGATCTGGGAAGATACGGCATCACTGTCGGCTGCCTTTCGGGCAGCATGAAGCAGTCCGAAAAGAACGAAGAACTTGAAAGGCTCAGGACAGGAAAGACGGACGTCATAGTCGGCACCCATGCTCTTCTTCAGGAAGGCGTGGA
This sequence comes from uncultured Bacillota bacterium, assembly GCA_946545145.1. GTDB lineage: Bacteria > Bacillota > Clostridia > Peptostreptococcales > Anaerovoracaceae > UBA3738. The sequence continues at coordinate 3,548 of CAMNNG010000024.1, read as the reverse complement.
GTTTTCGGACCTCGGCCTGGTCGTGTGCGATGAGCAGCACAGGTTCGGAGTAAGCCAGCGGATGACGCTCAACGAAAAGGGAGAAAGCCCGGATATACTGATCATGACAGCGACACCTATACCGAGGACTCTCGCCGTCATACTGTACGGTGATATGGACGTCTCTGTTATAGACGAGCTGCCTCCGGGAAGAAAGAAGATAATAACAAAGGCCGTAACGGAAAAGAAGCGCGACGATGTCTACAGGGCTCTTGAGCAGGTCGTGGAAAACGGAGGACAGGCTTACGTCGTCTGCCCGCTCATCGAGGATTCGGACGCCGTGGAGGCAAGATCGGCCGAGGGCGTCTACGAAGAGCTTTCGAAGAAGTTCCCGCACCTTACGGTCAGACTTCTGCACGGCGAGATGAAAAAGGAAGAAAAGGATGAAGTCATGGCCTCGTTCTCCGAGGGCAGGACCGACATCCTCGTCTCGACGGTAGTAATAGAGGTCGGCATCGATGTCCCGAACGCATCGGTGATGATAATAGAAAACTGCGAGAGGTTCGGTCTCGCTCAGATGCATCAGCTGAGGGGCAGGGTCGGCAGAGGAAGCCGCCAGAGCTACTGCATGCTGGTGCTCGGTTCCAAAAGCGACATAGCAGTAGAGAGGGCTAAGGTCATGACGGAGTCGGACGACGGATTCTATATCGCCGAGAGGGACCTCGACCTGAGAGGTCCGGGCGAAGTCTTCGGAACGAGGCAGCACGGCCTTGCGGACTCCCATATCACGGGGCTCATCAGCCACCTGGATATAATGGAGACCGTGAGGGAAAAAGCCGTCATGATACTGAAGAAGGATCCGGAGCTTGATGATCCGGAGAACCTGGCTCTGAGAGAAGCTGTTGAGGCTCTCTACGGTGAAGATATGACTATGAATATGTGAGGATAACGATATGAGGATAATTGCAGGTGATTACAAAGGAAGGCGTCTCATCGCCCCGGCTGACAGGAACGTTCGCCCTACATCGGACAAGGTGAAGGAGGCCATGTTCTCGATGCTTCAGACGAGGATAGAAGACGCGAAGGTGCTGGACCTTTTCGCGGGCACGGGCAATCTCGGTCTCGAAGCCCTGTCGAGAGGAGCGGAAAGCTGTATTTTCTGCGACGCTTCCAAGACCAGCATCAAGATGATAAGAGAGAACATCGACATGTGCCGCGCCGGAGAATATTCGACGGTGATATGGGGCGACTACATGAAGGCGCTGACCAGGATATCCGGCTCCGAAAAGATGGATATCATCCTTCTGGATCCGCCTTATGCGCTCGGCCTTCTGCCGAAGGTGCTGGCGGCGATCCGCGAGCTCGATATACTCGCCGATGACGGCGTCATAGTGTGTGAACACTACAAGGAGACCGAACTTGAAGACAACGAATCAGGCTTCGAAAAACTGAAAAGCAAACACTATGGCAAGGTTGTACTATCACTTTTTGTATGATAGAATATTTTAGAAAAAAAGAAAGGACCAAAGCAGTAAAATCAATGAGCAAGGCACTATTCGCAGGGTCGTTCGACCCGCTTACGAACGGTCATCTCGACCTCATCAGAAGAGCTTCGAAATTCACGGATGAACTCGTCGTGGGGATCATATCCAACCCTTCGAAAAAACCGCTTTTCACTGAAGAAGAGCGCAAAACAATGATAGAGGAGATATGCTCGGATCTTGCAAATGTGAAGGTCTCGACTTTTTCAGGGCTCCTTGCCGACTATGTCAACGACAACGGATTCGACATGGTCGTGCGCGGACTTCGCAGCAGCAACGACTTTGAATACGAACTGCAGATGGCGCAGGTGAACGCCCGCCTCTACAGAGACGATGTCGAAACGGTATTTCTGATGACGGATCCGGAGTATTCGTTCGTCAGTTCCAGTCTTGCGAAGGAAGTCTCGAGTCTGGGGGGAGACATCAGAGGACTGGTGCCCGATGCCGTCCTTGAGGCAATGAATGAAAAATTTCGCGGAGGTAGATAATGAAGGTTTTGGAACTGCTCGATGAGATAGAAGAGATAATAGAAACATCCTCGGGATTCCCGCTTACAGGAAAGATAATGGTGGACGCCGAAGAGCTCAGAGAGATCGTAGGCGACATCAGAACATCGCTTCCCGATGAGATACAGCAGGCACAGTGGATCAAGAACGAAAGAGACAGGATCCTCGACGAGGCGAAGACGGAATATGAGACGATCATACGCGACGCTCAGCGTCAGTCCGAAGATCTCATCAACGAGAATGAGATCACAGCGAGATCGCGCGCCATGGCCGAGGAGCTGATGAGGACTACAGAGGAGAACAGCCGCCAGCTGAAGATGAGCACATACGACTATGTGGACGGTATCCTCTTCGACTTCCAGGAGAAGATGGAAGGCCTCAGAGAGACATATTTCAACAAGCTCTTCGAAGACCTCGACAATACGTTCAAGGGAGTCGGAGGCACTCTCTCCGCAAACAGAGACGAGATCAAGGAGATGGCTTACAGGACCACTATGAATCTCGACGGAGTGTCAATGGTAGAGCGCCCGGAGCAGCCCGCGCCTCAGATGGAGGACATGGGCCCCGCGGGATATGATAACGAAGAATAGAGAAAGAAAACAAAGTGAGGATCGCAGGAATAATAGCTGAATACGATCCGTTTACGAACGGCCATGCCTTCCACCTTGCCGAAACGCGCAGGGCGGGCAGGGCCGATTTTGTTGTTGCGGTCATGAGCGGTGACTTTACGCAGAGGGGAAGGGCTGCCTGTCTCGACAAGTGGACGAGAAGCAGGCTCGCCGTGGAAAACGGCGTCGACCTCGTGCTGGAGCTTCCTTTCTGTTACGCTGCGTCCGGAGCCGAAACGTTCGCGAGGGGAGCGGTCAGCATCCTTGAAGGTCTTGGCGTTGTAGACGCCATAGGCTTTGGAAGCGAAAGCGGAGACGCCGATGAGCTCCAGTTCCTGGCGAACTTCCTCAGGAATGAACCGGATGAATACAAAAGGGCGATAAAGCGTCACCTCGATATGGGAGTATCCTTCCCGAAGGCGAGGGAGATGGCTGTCAATGAGACTCTCGGCATGGACGCCGGAAGGATGCTCAAATCGCCGAACAACATCCTCGCCATAGAATACCTCAAGTATGTCGTCAGCATGACGCCCGTCACGGTCAAAAGGGAGAGCCCCTACGGCGCGGAGGACCTTCCGGCTGAAGGCGGATTTGCCTCGGCGAGCGCTGTCAGAAACGCCGTAAGGAGCGGCAGGGTCGAAGCCGCAAGAAGCTTCGTCCCGGAAAACGTATATGAGGCGCTTCTTTCTGCTTACTCCTCAGGCGGGAGAGCGGAGGCCATGGACAGCAGATACTTCGACCTCGTCAGGGCGGCCGTTCTGAGGACATCGGCCGAAGAACTTTCGGATATCGAAGGCGCTGTCGAGGGCATCGAGAACAAAATGAAGAAGGAAGTGAGGATGCACGCCGATCTTGAGGCGTATGCTTCTTCGCTCAAATCGAAGAGGTTCACGAGGACGGCGATAGACAGGCTG
>CAMNNG010000023.1 GCA_946545145.1 uncultured Bacillota bacterium | reverse complement strand
CACGATCATGATCACCACCATCATGACCACGACCACGAACATCACCATCATCACCATCACGATCACCAGCGCTCGTTCAGGCAGATCGAGGCGATGATCAATGAGGCTGATATTGCAGACGCGGTGAAGGAAAAGGCGGTCGCCATCTACAAAGCGATAGCTCAGGCCGAGGCAGAGGTCCACGGCGCTGATCTTGAGACGGTGCACTTCCACGAAGTCGGACGCGACCGCGCGATAATGAATATAGTCGGAACGGCAGCGGCCGTAGATCTTCTGGATGTCGATGAGATCTATGTGTCACCGCTCCACGACGGACAGGGAACGATCATCTGCAGCCACGGCGAGATACCGGTACCGGTACCTGCTGTCGCCGCGATGAAAAAGCAGTGTGACTACGAGTTCGTAACAGAAGAGATCGATATGGAAATGGTAACGCCGTCAGGCCTGGGAACGGTCATAGGCCTCGGAGCGAAGAGATGCGATGCGGGCTCGGCCGAAGAGCTGGGAACAGTGATAAAGACAGGCGTAGGCATCGGCACCAGAGATACAGGCCGCGGTGGTCTCGTGATCAGTCTCATCGAAATGTAAAACGCATTTATAGGCGCATTACTTTTGAAAAATGCAGAATGATGCGTTCAGGCGATGTAAAAAAAGCATCAACGCCATCAAATTGCAGAGAAGAACAAGCCGGAAGGCATTTGTGATATAATCAATGGCGTATGAAAAGATGATAAAACTCGGGTAGGAAGCTATACCAAGGAGGAAAGGATATGGAGTACAAAAAACTATTTGAAGAAGTAAAGATCGGACCGATGACCGTCAAGAACAGAGCGGTCCTGGCTCCGGCCCACGTTTCGCTGTGCGAGACGAACGGCTACCCCGGAGAGAGGATGGTCAAATACTATGAAGAGAGAGCAAAGGGCGGTATCGGCCTGATATTCACAGAGGCTTCCAGCGTGGAGCGTGAACACAGCTCTACCGGACAGAACAGCTTCTATATATCGGAAGACGCGGCGGTCTCCTCGCTGGAGACGCTTACTGAAGCGATCCACAAGTACGATGCCAAGGTCATCGTACAGCTCTATCACGGCGGCGCGACAGTAAACCCGAAGTTCATCGGCGGAAAACAGCCGTATGCGCCGAGCGACGTTCCGGCAGCACCGGGCGGCGTCATCCCGCATGCGCTTACTATAGACGAGATCCACGATATCCAGCAGAAGTTCGTAGAAGCGGCAGTCCGCTGCGTCAAGGCAGGATACGACGGCGTCGAGCTTCACGGAGCTCACGGATATCTGCTTGCTGAGTTCTGGAACCCGCACTACAACAAGAGAACTGACGAGTACGGCGGAAGCTTCGAAAACCGTATGCGCTTCATCGACGAGATCATCGCCATGCTGAAGAAGGCGCTCGCACCGAACGTCGTGATCGGCGCGCGTATGTGCGGCGACGAGATGAGCGACTGGCTCGATGACATGCTGGACCTCGAGGACGGCATCCAGATCGCCAAGCACCTCGAAGAGCAGGGCATCCACTACATCAGCATCTCGAACGGATCGGCAGTCAACCCGAACGCAAACTGCGAGCCGTATTCATACCAGCCGGGATGGAAAAAGCACGTTGCAAAGGCTTTCAAGGAAGCAATGAACATCCCTGTCATCGCAACGAACACGATCAAGAGCCCGGACTTCGCGGAAGAGCTTCTTGAAGAGGGAGTATGCGACCTCGTGGCTCTGGCGCGTTCGCAGTATGCGGATCCTGAGTTCATGAAGAAGGCGAAGGAAGGAAGACCGGAAGACATCCGCCAGTGCATCGGATGCATGTACTGCCGTGAGAGAGTCATCTGGAAGAGCATGCCGGTAGAGTGCACGGTCAACCCGAGGATCGGACGCGAATACGAGTACGATGCAGTTCCGCCTCAGACAGGAAACGGAAGACCGGTAGCTGTCATCGGCGGCGGCTGCGGCGGTATGGAAGCAGCTAAGATCCTTGCTGACAGAGGATTCAAAGTAACGCTTTACGAAAAGGACGACAAGCTCGGCGGCCGCATGAACCTCGCGGACAAACCGAGATTCAAAGAGATAATCACTCATCTCACAGAGACGATGGAGCATGAGATAAAGCAGCGCGGCGTCGAGATCAAACTCGGAGTCGAAGCTACACCTGAGATGGTCAAAGCCGACATCGATCCGATAGGCGTATTCGTCTGCACAGGCGCTGACTGGATCATCCCGCCGGTACCGGGCGCTGACAAAGCCAACGTATGCACACCGGAAGACGTCCTTCTCAGAAAGGTCAAGGCTGACAAGAAGGCTGTAGTCGTAGGAAGCGGAAACACAGGCGTAGAGTGCGTCGAGATGCTCCAGGACGACGGCATCGAAGTAACGATGGTAGATATGCTCGACGAAGTATGCAAGGGCGTATATCCGATCATCACGAACGACCTGATGAGCCGCGTCAATGTCCACGAGCCGACTATCCTGCTCGGACACGCTCTCAAGGAGATCACAGACGATGGAGTCATCGTTGAAGATATGGCGACAGGCGAGAAGAAGACGATCGAAGCCGACCTCGTATGCCTGTCAGTAGGAAGCAGACCGAACGCTCCGATGATCGACAGCTTCAAGGCTGCCTTCGACAAGGTCATCGTTATCGGTTCGGCCGTCAAGGACGGAAGGATCCACGATGCAGTCAAGCAGGCTTACATCAAGGGCTACTGCTTCGAGTAAGCGAATCAACTGAAAAAGGATCAGGCACCCTGGCATTTGACATTGAAGTGATCCGAAACGAACGGAGGTCACGAAATGGCAGATCAGCATGCCGGAAGTGCCGGCTGAACATTAAGCGATAAAGAGGAAGCATAAGCTTCCTCTTTTGATGCTTCATCAGCGCCTGCAGCAAGGCAGATTTCCTTTAAGGCGGCTTTTGTGATAAAATATCCTGATGGAGAAAAGCATGGAAAGAAAAGAGATAAAGATTTCGTCTGAAAAAGATACCAGGGCTTTTGCTGCCGAGCTGGCAGAGAAGGCCCAGCCGGGGGACGTGATAGCCCTCGTCGGCGATCTTGGTACGGGAAAGACGACGCTTACTAAATACATAGCCGAGGCGCTCGGGGTGACCGACGTCATAACGAGCCCGACGTTCAACATAGTGTGCGAATACAAGACGGGGCGGATGCCGCTCTATCATTTTGATGTCTACAGACTGACGGGACCGGAAGAGGTGTACGACCTCGGATTCGACGAGTACTTTTACGGCGACGGACTGTGCGTGATCGAGTGGGCGGATCTGATCGAAGAGACGCTGCCCGAAGAGACAGTCTTCGTCGATATGCAGTACGGCCGGAGCCAGGAGGAGCGCATCTATACGGTGAGCCGTCAGGAGCAGTAAGCCAGACGCAGTGAAGCGTCAGGGCGTCTGCGAAATGATATGAAGCATATAGAAGCAGATAAGAGATAGCATATAGGAGACAACAGTTTGCGAATACTCGGAATAGAAACGACAGGACCGTTCTGCAGCGCTGCGCTGATGGACGGAGAAGATATAAATGAGATCAGAGGTACAGAAAGGCTCAGCCACCTCAGCAGTCTGACGGAGATGATAGACAAGCTGCTTACTGACGCGGGGCTGACCCTGAAGGACATGGACTGCATCGCCGTGTCGACGGGCCCGGGATCCTACACGGGGATCAGGATAGGCGTGTCGACTGCCCGCGCGCTGAACCAGGCCTCGGGCGTGCCGATCGTCGCTGTGCCGACTCTTTTCGCGTTCGGAATAAGCGAATACGAGCAGGAAGAGGACGGAAAGACCGTCTGCCCGCTCTTCAACGCCAGAAGGAACCAGGTCTACGCGGGTGCTTACAGAGATTTCTGCGAGGTCGTCCCGGCAGGACCGTATATGCTCGATGAGTTCATCGGACTTCTGGGAGATATGGACGATCTTCTGTTCATCGGCGACGGAGTGGAGGCTTACAGGGATCAGATCGAAAAGCTCTGCGAAGGAAAGAAGTTCGAGATGGACGAGAGGACGCAGGACGCTGGCGGCGTATGTGAGATGGCGGCCGATATGCTGGCTGACCCGGAGCAGTTCGGGGATCTTACGGGCCTGGGCGCAGAGGCGGTGAAGCCGCAGTACATGAGAATGGCTGAGGCCGAAAAGAACCTGCGCGAAGGAAAGCTCGGAAAGAAGGGCGCGAAATGACGGGATCGAATCTTCTTGCAGGCGACCATCCGCTGGTAAGCGAAGGCATCGAGATCAGAGAAGCCAGGCTCTCCGATGCGGAAGACATGGCGATAATCGACCAGCTGTGCTCTACGATACCGTGGATGCAGGAGTCGTTCGAAAGAGAGATAGAAGAGAACAAGATAGCTTTTTATCTCGTTGCGGCGACGGATGAAGAGGTCGTCGGATACATGGGCCTCTGGAGGGTGGCCGACGAGGGCCACATCACGAATGTGGCCGTGGCTCCGAAGTTCAGGCGGATGAAGATCGCTTCGGCGCTGATGGAGACGATGTTCGAAGTCTGCGGCGAGAAGGGCGTCATGGACTATACCCTCGAGGTGAGGACGTCGAACGCCCCGGCTCAGGAGCTTTACAAAAAGCACGGCTTCAGGGGAGTCGGCGTCAGAAAAGATTACTACTTCGATGATCACGAGGACGCTCTCATCATGTGGAAGATGACGAGCGGAAGAGATCTTGAGGAAGTCAGATAGAAAAACGGAAAACGGAAATGAACCAGAAAAACGAAAACGAACTGATAACTTTAGCGATAGAATCGAGCTGCGATGAGACGGCCGTCGCCCTGATAAAAGGCGGGCGCAAGGTCCTTTCGAACATCATCTCTTCGCAGATAGACATACACAAGGCTTATGGAGGCGTAGTGCCTGAGATCGCATCGCGCCACCATCTTGAGAACATCAACCACGTCGTGGAGCGCGCCCTTGATGAGGCGGGCATGACGATGGATGATGTCGACTTTTTCAGTGTCACCTACGGACCGGGACTGATAGGCGCTCTTGTGATAGGGGTCGCGACAGCGAAGGCCTTCGCGCTCGCGACGGGCAAGCCTCTCGTGGGCGTCCATCACATACACGGGCACATCAGCGCCAACTATCTCGAGTACCCGGATCTTGAGCCGCCGTTCATGGCTCTCGTAGTCTCGGGCGGACACACCAACATCGTTCAGGTGACGGACTACAACGATCTTCACACGATAGGCCAGACGAGAGACGACGCCGTAGGAGAAGCTTACGACAAGGTCGCAAGAGTCCTCGGTCTCCCGTATCCGGGCGGCCCTGCGATCGACAGGCTTGCGAAGGAAGGAGACCGTGAAGCCATCCACTTCAAGAGGGTCCTTCTGGGAGACGGCACCTACGACTTTTCGTTCAGCGGCATCAAGACGGCCGTGCTGAACTACGTCAACGGAGAGAAGATGGCGGGAAGAGAGATAAACTCAGCTGACGTCGCTGCTTCCTTCCAGGAGGCGGTGCTGGACGTCATCGTTGAAAAATCCGTCGGCGCTGCCGTGGACAACGGCGAGGACAAGCTCGTCGTCGCGGGAGGAGTCGCAGCGAACTCGAGGCTTCGCGAAAAGCTCTCAGCCGCATGTGAAGAAAAGGGCATCAGGCTCTGCATACCGCCGGCTATCCTCTGCACGGACAACGCCGCGATGATAGGAGCCGCGGGCCACTACAGTTATATCAAAGGAAACACGAGCGATCTTTCGCTCGATGCCGTAGCACATCTGCCGTTATGATAGTACTCAGCGCAAAAGACATAAAAAAAGAATACGGAGCCGATACGATACTCGAAGGCATCACGTTCGGTATCAATGAGCGCGACAGGGTCGGCATCGTCGGGGCGAACGGCGCCGGAAAGACGACGCTCCTCAACATCATATCCGGAGAAGAAAGCGCGACCTCTGGCGATGTTTATGTGTCGAAAGATACAAAGATAGGATACCTCAGGCAGAGGGACGAGTTCATCTCTGACAGGACCGTCCTCGAGGAGATGGAGGATCTCTTCAAGGATCTTTCCGATATGGAAGAGGAGATGCTGAGGGTGTCCCACCTCGCTTCCGAGCTTTCAGGCGAAGACCAGAAGGAGGCGCTCGAGCGCTACGAAGAACTGATGCATGAGTTCGAGATGCGCGGCGGCTACAGATACAAGAGCGACATCAAAGGCATCCTTTCGGGAATGGCCTTCGGTGAGGAATATTACGACAAGAAGATCAGCATGCTGTCGGGAGGAGAGAGGACGAGGCTGGCGCTCTGCGCTCTGCTTCTTCAGAAGCCGAACATCCTGCTTCTCGACGAGCCTACGAACCATCTGGATATCGGAACGCTCAAATGGCTCGAACAGTATCTGTCGTCCTACAAGGGCACGATCGTTATCGTATCCCATGACAGATATTTTCTGAACGAGACGGTCACGAGGATATTCGACGTGACGAGAGGCCGCCTCGATATATATGAAGGAAACTACGACTTCTATGCTCAGAGAAAGCGCGAGATCAGGGAAGAAGAGATGCGCGCCTACCAGAAGCAGCAGAAGGAGATCAAACGCCAGGAAGAACTGATCAGACGCTACAAGGGCAGGGGAACGGAAAAACTCGCGAAGAGGGCCGCTTCCCGCGAGAAGAGGCTCGAGCACATGAACAGGCTCGAGAGGCCCGAGGCCGAGATCGGCAAGGTGAAGATACATTTCAAGGAGAAGTTCAAGAGCGGCACGGATGTGCTCTTCGGAAAGAACATCTCGAAATCGTTCGGATACGGAAGCAAAAAACGCGAGCTCTTCAGCGGAGTCGGCTTCGATATCAAGCGCGGCGAGAAGATATGCATCGTCGGAGCGAACGGCATCGGAAAGACGACCCTCATCAGGATGATAAAGGGCGAGCTGGAGCCGGACGAGGGAACGATCAAGTACGGACACAACGTCGAGATCGCTTACTACGATCAGGGCCAGAGGCTCCTGAACGAACAGAACACCGTCTTCGACGAGATGAAGGACGACTACCGTCTCTACACCGACACGCAGATGAGGTCGCTTCTTGGAAGATTCCTTTTCAGAGGAGACGACGTCTTCCTGCCGATAAGCGCTCTTTCCGGAGGCGAGAAGGCGAGGCTGTCGCTTCTCAAGCTGATGCTGTCGGGAGCGAACCTTCTGCTTCTCGACGAGCCGACGAACCATCTGGACATCGACTCGAAGGAAGTATTCGAAGACGCCCTCATGGACTTTCCTGGAACGGCGATAATCATCTCGCACGACAGGTATCTTCTCTCGAAGGTGCCGACGAGGATACTCGAACTGGAGAAGGACGGACTGACCGAATACCTCGGAAAGTACGACTATTACATAGACAAAAAAGAGGAGATAAAGTCGGGTTCGAGCTACCTGGATGAGATGGGCAGGGCCGCTTCTTCCGCAGCGGGCAGTGAAGCCGGAAAAGAGGCCCCGGCGCCGAAGCTGAGCGCTGCCGAAGAGCGCCGTCTCAAGAAAGAAGCGGAGGCAAAAGCCCGCCGCGAAAAGCGCGAACTCGAAGAGCTCGAGAACAAGATCGAGGAGCTGGAACTGAGGATACACGAGATAGAAGAAGAGATGTGCACGGAAGAAGTCCTGTCCGATTATCTGAGGCTGGACGCCCTCGGGAAAGAGCTTGAAGACAACAAAGAGCAATTGTCAAAATATTATCAAAAGTGGTTGCAATAGCCACCTTGGTTATTTATAATTATTTCATAGTGGATATGGAGGTCTAAAAATGGTTTTTGACAAGATTAAAGAAATAATAGTTGAGCAGCTTGGAGTCGATGATGACAAGGTCACACAGGACACTCATCTCATGAAGGATCTTGAAGCTGATTCGCTCGACGCAGTCGAGATAATCATGGCCATCGAAGAAGAATATGGTATAGAGATACCGGATGAAGAGGCTGAGAAATTCCAGACTGTGGCGGATCTGGTTGCTTATGTAGAAGAAAACAAATAAGCGAGTAGAAATATGCCGAAAAACGACAACATTTCAAAGGCCGTCATAAAGCGGCTTCCGAGATACAGAAGATATCTCAAAGAGCTGATGATCGAGGGCAAGGACAAGATCTCCTCGAAAGAATTCAGCAAACTCACAGGATATACCGCCTCCCAGATCCGTCAGGATCTTAACAATTTCGGCGGTTTCGGACAGCAGGGATACGGATATAACGTCAAGGATCTCTTCGATGAGATCAGCAGTATCCTGGGTCTTGACAAGGAATACAAAATGGTGCTCGTCGGAGGTGGCAACCTCGGACAGGCGCTTGCTAACTATACCCATTATTCGAACATGGGCTTCATAGTTGAGTGTATTTTCGAGGTCAACCCCAGGCTCATTGGAATGCGTATCAACGGCATCAAGGTAAAGGATTATGCCGAGCTTTCCGACTTCCTCAAGGAGAACAGCATAGATATCGGCATCATCTGTACGACGAAGAATTCGGGTCAGGAGGTAGCCGACAAACTCTGTGCAGGAGGTGTTCGCGGCATCTGGAACTTCACCGCTCTGGATGTGAACGTTCCTGAAGGAGTAGCGCTGGAGAACGTTCATCTCAGCGACAGTCTCCATTCACTGGCTTACTACATGGAGAACAAATAAACACAAAAAACAAAATAACCGTTTCTCCATGAGAGAAACGGTTATTGATTTTGCTGATTTTTAGCCAGCCTGCGGAGCGTCTACCGGGCAAGCACCCTGGCAAGCACCACAGTCGATGCATGTGTCAGCGTCGATGACGTACTGTCCGTCACCCATTGAGATAGCACCTACCGGGCACTCTGCTTCGCAAGCACCACAGCTGATGCAAGCATCACTGATTACATAAGCCATAATTCGATCCTCCTTATGTTGTAAGATATCTTGACAAAAGTCAGTATAGCATCAAAAAAGAGAGTTGTAAAGATGAAAGTATACGCACTATCGGGGAAAAGTGGAACAGGAAAAAGTTATCAGGCGATGGACCTGTGCAGAGACAGGGGCATCGAGGCGATAATAGACGACGGACTTTTCATATATAAAAATAATATAGTGTGCGGATCATCCGCCAAAAGAGAGCCGACGAAGATCGGAGCGATCAAGGCTGCTCTTTTCACCAAGGATATCAGGCGCGCCGAGGCCGTAAGGAACATAAAAGAGACGGACCCGGCCAGCATACTCATACTCGGCACATCGGATGAGATGGTCAGGAAGATCGCCGAGAGGCTGGACCTTCCCGAGATATCGGAGATCATACATATAGAAGACATCACGACGGTCGACCAGAGGGAAGAGGCTTCAAAGCAGCGGAACGACCAGGGAAAACATGTCGTGCCCGTGCCGGCTGCCCAGCTCAAGCGGCAGTTCTCGGGATACTTCATGGACCCCTTGAGGATTTTCAGAGGATGGGGCAAGGACAAGGACAGCTCGCCCGAAAGAGCCGTCGTCCGTCCGACGTACAGCTACCTCGGCAGCTACTTCATATCCGAGAAGGTCATTACGGACATCGTCGAGTATATAGTCGAAGACGAGCCCGGCATCAAGGAGCTGAAGAAGATACAGACGGAGAAGAGGGCCGAGGAGCTTCGCATAAGGCTGCTCTGCGTATTCGATCAGAACGCGGCCATACCGCGCGTCGCTTACGCAGTCCAGAAGGAATGCGTGAAGGAGCTCGAAAAGATGACTTCATTTAATATAGGGCGTATCAATATAGAAGTGAGGGAGATAGGTTGAAGTTCGAAGTAAAAGATACCGATCTTGAGCACATATTCGAATGCGGTCAGTGCTTCAGATGGGATATGAATGAGGATGGATCGTATTCGGGGATAGCTGGAAGCAGGCCCGCGAGGATAGAGCTCGAGGATGGGCATACGCTTACTGTAACGACTCCCGCCGAAGAGGCGGGCGGCAGCGCTCCGGACGGGGAAAGGGAGTTCTGGTACAGATACTTCGACCTGGACCTCGACTACGGAAAGATCAAAGAGGAACTGATCCGCCGGGACGGCTCCGGCGTCATGGAAAAGGCGGTCAGCTACGGCAGCGGCATCAGGATACTGAGGCAGGAGCCCTGGGAGATGACCGTATCCTTCATTATTTCGCAGAACAACAATATACCGCGTATCAAAAAGAACATACGCGGTCTTTCGCATGCCTTCGGAGAGCCTGCAGAGGGGCTCGGAGGCGAGACGGTCTATTCGCTTCCTTCGAGCAGCGTGCTCGCTTCCCTGACGGAGGATGACCTCGCGCCGATCAGGCTCGGCTACAGAGCCAGGTACCTGATCGAGACCGCAAAGTGCGTCGAGGAGCGCGGCATGGACGTCATCTACGAAGACCCGGGCTGCCTTTGCGGCGTCGGCCCGAAAGTCGAAAGCTGCATCAGGCTGTTCGGCCTCCATCAGCTTGAGAGCTTTCCGATCGATGTGTGGGTAAAGCGCGTCATGAGCGAGCTGTACGGCCTTGACAGAGTAAGCGAAATGGCGGACTTCGCGGAGCGCACATTCGGCGAGTGGGGCGGCATCGCCCAGCAGTATCTTTTCTACTATATGAGAGAAAATAGCAGAAAGGGAGAAAAAAATAGAGAATAGGGTTGACAGTAGGGACAAAATGGCTAAAATATATTTAGCACTCAAAATAAACGAGTGCTAACAAAGCCAAATAATTAATCGATATAAATGGAGGTAATGAAAATGAGCTTGGGAATCAAACCATTGGGTGACAGAGTAGTCATCAAGAAACTTGAAGCAGTAGAGAAGACGGCAAGCGGCATCGTCCTTCCGGGACAGGCAAAGGAAAGACCGCAGGTAGCTGAGATCGTAGCTGTCGGACCGGGAACAGAAGACGTAGAGATGATCGTCAAGGTAGGCGAGCACGTAATCTTCTCGCAGTATGCCGGAACAGAAGTCAAGTACGATGGTGAAGAATATACCATACTGAGCCAGAAAGACATCCTGGCAACAGTTGAATAATAAGGAGGGACAGTAACAATGGCAAAAGATCTTTATTACGGCGAAGAGGCCAGAAAAAAACTTATGGATGGCGTAGACAAACTGGCAAACACAGTCAAGATCACGCTTGGACCTAAGGGAAGAAACGTACTGCTGGAGAAGAAATTCGGTTCTCCGCTTATCACGAACGACGGTGTTACTATCGCACGTGAGATAGAACTCGAAGATCCCGTTGAGAACATGGGAGCTCAGCTCGTCAAGGAAGTAGCTACAAAGACAAACGACGTTGCCGGTGACGGAACGACAACAGCTACACTTCTTGCACAGATCATCATCAAAGAAGGATTCAAGAACGTCGCTGCAGGCGCAAACCCGATGATCCTCAAGAGAGGTATCCAGGGCGCTGTAGACGTAGCAGTAGACGCTATCAAAAAGAACGCCAAGGCAGTAAAGACAAAGGAGAGCATCGCTCAGATCGCTTCCGTATCCGCTGCTGACGAAGAGATCGGCGGACTCATCGCCGAGGCTATGGAAAAGGTCGGCAGAGACGGCGTCATCACAGTAGAAGAGAGCAAATCCATGGGAACTACTCTCGACGTAGTCGAAGGTATGCAGTTCGACAGAGGTTACCTCTCGCCGTACATGGCAAGCGACATGGAAAAGATGGAAGCAAGCCTCGAGAACCCGTACATCCTGCTTACTGACAAGAAGATCTCGAACATCCAGGACATCCTCCCGCTGCTCGAGCAGGTCGTACAGACAGGAAGAAAGCTCCTCATCGTTGCTGACGACATCGAAGGCGAAGCACTCGCAACTCTCGTAGTCAACAAGCTCAGAGGAACATTCGACTGCGTAGCAGTCAAGGCTCCGGGATTCGGCGACAGAAGAAAGGCCATGATGGAAGACCTCGCTATCCTGACAAACGGAACAGTCATCAGCGAAGAACTCGGATATGACCTCAAAGAAGCTACAGTAGACATGCTCGGAACAGCTGCAAGCGTCAAGGTCGACAAGGACAACACAGTTATCGTAGGCGGAGCAGGCGCAAAGAAGGACATCGACGCAAGAGTCAAGGTCATCCGCGCTCAGATCGAGGATGCTACATCCGAATTCGACAAGGAAAAACTCCAGGAAAGACTTGCCAAGATGACAGGCGGCGTAGCTGTAGTAAGAGTCGGTGCTGCAACTGAGACAGAGCTGAAGGAAAGAAAGCTCAGGATCGAAGACGCGCTGAACGCTACAAAGGCCGGTGTTACAGAAGGTATCGTACCGGGCGGCGGCGTTGCTCTGGCAAACACTATCCCGGCAGTTGCAAAATATGTCAAGAAGCTCGCAGGCGACGAGAAGACAGGCGCTATGATCATCCAGAGAGCTCTGGAAGAGCCGGTCAGACAGATCGCTACGAACGCCGGATATGAAGGCAGCGTAGTAGTTGCCAAGGTCCTCGCTTCGAAGGCAGGCACAGGATTCAACGCTGCAACAGAGCAGTACATCGACATGATCGAGTCCGGTATCGTTGACCCGGCTATGGTCACAAGATCGGCTCTGCAGAACGCAGCTTCCGCTTCCGCAATGCTGCTGACAACAGAAGCAGGCGTTGTAGACATCCCGCAGGAAGAGCCCGCTATGCCGGCAGGAGCCGGAATGGGCGGCGGAATGGGAATGATGTAATCAAGTCTCAAAGACATTACCATTTAAAAAGAGGATCCGCATATTGCGGGTCCTCTTTGCTTTGCGGGTTTTTTCCGGATACGTTGCAGATATGTTCGGAATAATCCATCAAAAGCCGATTTTTGTAAGCGATTCTTGAATATGTACGAGCAAACTGATATAATTTCTCCCAAATGGTGTCTCAGAAAAGGAGGTAAGAAAAGAGGCTTCATTAGCGCCAGGACCGGAAGGTCGACGAGGATGGCAGTTATCGAAAGACTCGGCGGGTGCTGCCACGGCCGGAGCGGGTCGTCAGGGAAGAAAGTAAAAAGCAGAATCAGAACTGTAACAGAGGTTCTCCCCGACGCTGCGGACCATGTCAAAGGGTATGGTCCAAAATCTAAAAAAGGAGAATATTGGATATATGTATACTATAGAAGATTTGTATGATCTCGATCATACTCTCGCAGCTGACTACCTCAGACAGTTCACATATCCGTGGGAAGCTCTCGCGGGCATCAAGGAACTGATCGTAGAGCTCGGCGCATCTCTTGATCCCGAGGAGTACGAAGAAAGAGCTCCTCAGGTATGGGTGCACAAAACAGCGAAAGTATTCGATTCGGCTTATCTGGGTGCTCCCTGCATCATCGGACCGAATACAGAAGTGCGCCACGGAGCGTTCATCCGCAGCGCGGCCCTGGTCGGGGCTGACTGCGTAGTCGGCAACTCTGTCGAACTCAAGAACGTCATCCTTTTCGATCACGTACAGACACCGCACTACAACTATGTAGGAGACTCGATCCTCGGCTACTACAGCCACATGGGAGCAGGCTCCATCACTTCGAATGTCAAGAGCGACAAACAGCTCGTAGTGGTCCACGGTGACGGTGAGGATATCGAGACGGGTATCAAGAAGTTCGGCGCTATGCTCGGCGACCACGTCGAAGTCGGCTGCAACGCTGTATGCAATCCGGGAACTGTGATAGGAAGGAATTCAAATGTTTATCCGACATCCTGCGTACGCGGGGTCGTGCCTGAAAACGCGATCTTCAAGAACACGGGAGAGGTAGTACTGAAAGACTGAGTAAGCGAATAGAAAAAAGGAGATTTCAAAATGAGAGTAATAATACAGGATGATTATGAGAAGATGTCACTTTGGGCAGCGCACTATATCGCTGACAAGATCAACGCGCACAAGGAAGACCGTCCGTTCATACTCGGACTTCCGACAGGTTCGTCGCCCATCGGAGTATACAAAGAGCTGATCAGAATGAACAAGGCCGGCGAAGTATCCTTCAAGAACGTCGTCACATTCAACATGGACGAGTACGTTGGACTTCCGCACGAGCACGATCAGAGCTACTGGTACTTCATGCACGACAATTTCTTCGATCATCTCGTCGACATGCCGGCTGAGAACATCAACATCCTCA